>PLTW01000035.1:0-17080 GCA_003164655.1 Actinomycetota bacterium | reverse complement strand
TTCATGCTTTCGCTGACCGGCATACCGCCGCTCGCCGGGTTCTGGGGCAAGTTCTTCATCTTCTCGGCGGTGGTCGCCGCGCACCTGACCTGGCTCGCCGTCGTCGCGGTGATCATGAGTGCGGTGTCGGCTTTCTACTACCTGCGAATCGTCTGGTATATGTACTTCCGCGAGGCGGAGGCCGGTAGTGAGCAGCCCGAGCTGCTCGGCGCGGGCGTCGGCATCTCTGCCACGACGGCGGTCGCCGTCCTGGGCGTGCTGGCCGTCGGCATCTATCCGGCGCCGATCATCGCCGCCGCCCAGGGGGCGGTGCGGCTGCTCATCGGCGCCTGACCTCACGCTCTTGGCGCACGCCGCCGTTCGGGCGACCCACGAGTGGGCCAGATGCGGGGATGACGTGACGCGTGGCGGGGTAGACTACCGGTCACTGGCTGGGCAGTCACGACTGGAGGGGGTAGCCGCACGTGAACATCCTCTTCTTGGGCGACGTGTTCGGTCAGCCCGGGCGCGATGCCGTCGTGCGAGAGCTGCCCGGGCTTGTCGACGAGCTGGCCGCGGGGTTTGTGATCGCCAACGGCGAGAACATCGCCAATGGCGCCGGCATCACCTCGAAGCTCGCCCAGAAGCTGCTCGGCGCCGGCGTCGATGTGATCACGACCGGCAACCACGTCTGGCGTCAGCGCGAGGTCTACCCGTTCCTCGACGCGAGCGACCGCATAGTGCGCCCCGCGAACTTTCCGCCGTCGGCTCCCGGTCGCGGCCTGACCGTGCGCACCTCGCACAGCGGCGACGAGGTCGCCGTGATCAACCTCATGGGCCAGGTCTTCATGGGCACGGGCATCTCGCCCTTTCGCATCGTCGACGCGCTGGTCGACGAGGCCCAGACGATGGCCGAGACCATCGTCGTCGACCTGCACGCCGAGGCGACCAGCGAGAAGGTCGCCATGGCCCACTACCTCGACGGCCGCGTGACGGCCGTCGTGGGCACCCACACCCACGTCCAGACCGCCGACGAGCGCGTCACCGAGCGCGGTACGGCCGCGATCACCGACGTCGGCATGTGCGGGCCGTACGAGTCGGTCATCGGCGTGCGCACTGAGATCATTCTGCGACGGTTTCTCACCGAGCTGCCGGCTCAGTTCGAGGTCGCCGAAGGCGACGTGCGCATCGACGCCGTGGTCGTGACCGCCGAGGGTGGACGAGCCACTGCGGTGCAGCGCCTGGAGCGACGCTGTTGAGGCGCGGCGCTGCCGGGGGGCGGGAAGGTCGCGGGCGATCCGTCGTCGAAGGCTCAAGCGCGGTGCTCGATGGACCGATAAACGCTCTATGCGGGCGTGGGTGTCCCAGGCTGCCCCGACACGGGCAACGGTCATGGCCGGAAGGCGTCGCAGGAACATACGGTCGAGCCGGCTGGGCCGCGGCTGAGTCGGATCGACGAAAGGAAGCACGGACGCCGTGAGTGACGGCATCATCAAGAAGAAGACCTACGTGACGGCGGCGCAGTCCAGCGGCCACGGGGCTGCGGCGGCCGCCCTGGCGCTCGACGAGGTGGCCACCGGCGCGGCGCGCGCGGTCGGCAGCCGGCGCGCCCTCGTCACGCTGGCCGGCGACCTCATCGCTCTGTGCGCCGCCCTGCTGGCCGCTCTGCTGCTGCTGCCCGTAGCGCCGCATATCCCCGTGCTCGGACGCTCGCTCGCCGATTTTGCCGAGGTCCGCCCGCCGCTGTTCGTGGTGGCGTTCATCGTGCCCTGGACTATCTTCGTGATGTACGGCTACGGTCTGTACCTGAGCTCGGCGCGGAGCATCAACGGCTGGGTCTTCTCTGAGGGGCTGCGCGGCCTGACCGCGCTGTCGGTGGCCGCGTGGAGCGTACTCGTGATGACGCTGCTGATCGCCGGCTCGGCCGACTCGCTGGGCTTCATCGCCGTGGTCTGGGGGTGCCAGGTCGTGGCTGTGCCTGTCAGCCGGGCCGTCGGACGGGCGGCGTTCTGGCAATCCTCCCACCTGTCGGAGCGCACCCTGATCGTTGGGGCGGGAGCCGTGGGCCATCTGCTCGGCGAGAAGATCGCCAAGCACCCCGAATACAACCTCAAGCTGGTCGGCTTTCTAGACGACGGCGAGCCGTTTGGCGCCACCAAGCCGCCGGTGCCGGTCGTCGGCAGGCTCGAAGACTTGGGTGACATCCTCACCGGCTACCAGGTGACCCGGGTCATCATCGCCTTCTCGCGTGCCCGCCACCAGCAGATCCTGGCTGTCGTGCGCACCTGCGCCGACCGCGGCGTGCGGGTGAACATCGTGCCGCGGCTGTTTGAGATCCTGAGCTCGCAGACCGCGATGGACGACATCGAGGGCATCCCGCTGCTCGACGTCGCCCACGTCGAGATGTCGCGCTTCAACACGGTCGTCAAGCGGGTGTTCGACCTCATCGTCGGGGGCGTCATGACGCTCTTCATCCTGCCGGTCATCGGGGTGCTCGCGCTGGCCGTCAAGCTCGACTCGCCGGGGCCGGTGTTCTTCAGACAGGAGCGCATGGGCCGCGGCGGGCGGGTGTTCCGCATATTCAAGCTGCGCTCCATGCGTGTCGATGCGGAGCAACTGCGTAGCGATCTTGCCGCCCAGAACGAGTACTCGGGGCCGATGTTCAAGATCAAGAGCGACCCTCGCATGACGCGCGTCGGCGCCGTCATTCGCAAATGGAGCCTCGACGAGCTGCCGCAGATCTTCAACGTGCTGCGCGGCGAGATGAGCCTGGTCGGCCCGCGGCCGCTCTGGGTCGACGAGGCGGCCCGCTGCCGCGGCTGGACCAAGAAGCGGCTCGACATCACGCCGGGGATCACCGGCCTGTGGCAGGTCACCGGGCGCAACGACGTGCCCTTCGACGAAATGGTGAAGCTCGACTACATGTACGTCACGGGCTGGACGCTCAGCTGGGACATCAAGCTGCTGTTCGAGACCATCCCGGCGGTGCTGAGCAAGCGGGGGGCCTACTGACCCAGGTCACCGTCTGAGCGTGCGCGGGGGGCCGTGCTGCGGCCCGCAGTGGCTCCGGCTTTCTGGCTCTCTGTCTCCTCGAGGCGCAATGCTCGCGCGACAGGCGCCGTGACGCTGCGTCACTTGACGGCGCAGCCGGCGCCGGCGAAACCGGCTAGTGCTCCTGCCTGCCGGACGAATAGCGCGAGTACCCCGCGTACTGCGTTTCGTCCAGCCGCTCGCCGACGACGACGAGGCCCACCTTGCGGCAGGGCAGCGCATCCAGGACCTCGCGTCCGTCCTCGAGAATCGGCCGTCGCGCCTTCTCGACGTTGGCGACCATGACCACGCCGTCGACAGACGAGGCGAGAGCCCCGGCGTCGCCGAACGCCAGCAGCGGTGGCGTGTCGACGAGAACGTAGTCCGCACTGGACTCGACGAGCGTCGCGAGCATGTCGGCCACGCGTCGGGACGCGACGACCTCTCCGGGGTTTGGCGGCAGAGGCCCCGAAGTCAGGATCTTCAAAGACCCTTCCCAGGGAGCGGGATCGGACTGCGGTCCGTCGGGCGACGCCGTGAGAATGCTCACCGAGTGGGCGGTCGCCTTGAATTCAAGAAGCGCGTCGTCGAGAGTCGTCTTGCCGAGAGCGACCGACGTCAGGCCCTCGGAGTTGCGCAGGTTGAACACCCGGTGGACCTGGGGGCTGCGCAGGTCGGCGTCCACTATGACGACGCTGCTTCCCGCGCGAGCCAGAGTCACCGCCAGATTGCAGAGGGTCAGCGTCTTGCCGTCACCCTTGGAGCAGCTCGTGACGATGAGCGAGCGCAGTGTTCCGTCGATGCGACTCCAGTCCAGATTGCGGCGCAGCGTGCGCAGCGACTCACTGACGCTGCCCATCGGTTCCGATAACGACACGAGGCCCCGCTCAATGAGAGCCTGGCGGGACATGTGGGGGACGCGCCCGATGACCGCGAGCCCAAGGATCTCGGCCGCTGCGCGGTGATCGCGAACACGCGTGTCGAACTGACCGATGACGAACGCGAGCGCTATCCCGACGAACAGACCCCCGACAAGGCCCATCATCGCGGTCTTGGTCGGCCGCGGAGAGGCCGCCGACGATGGGGGAGTGGCGGGCTGGATCACGACGAAATCGCCGTTCGCGGTGGCTTCGGCAATCTGCAGATCTCGCAGTTGCAGCAACAGCGTGGCGTAGTCGGGCGACTGCTGTGACTGTGATGCCTTCAGCAGGCTGAGTTGCTGCTTGAGGACGTTCTGTGCTGTGAGCAGACTGGCTTGCTGGCCCTCCTTGCGCAGGGCGATCACTGCCGCGGCATAGGCATTGGCGAGGCCGGCGGCGGCCGTGGGCGTGGCCGCCCGGACGGTCACACTGACCGAGTCGGCAATGGCGCCCCCGGAAGTGGAGGCGCTCGAGGGAGTGACCACCGACGCGCTCACCGTGTAGCTGACGTGACGAAGCGCGGCGGGGACCAGACTCATGGCGCGCTGACCGACGTCTGGGCTGCCCAGAGTGTTGCCGATGCTTTGCAACTGCAGCGTCAGCGTGTTGAGATCGGTGGTAGAGCTCGAGATCGAGGGATTGGCGATGTCGGTCGGCGGCGAGTACATGAGCCGGGCGGTGGCTTCGTAGACCTTGGGTTTGGAGAGCGAGTACCCGGCCGCGGCCAGGGTGAAAAAGACGACGATTCCCAGGACAAGCCATTTGCGCAGAAGCACGACGCGAGCATAGTCGCGCAGTGTCGCCGAGTTGTCTGGCCGCGGTTGTGGCATGCGCCCTCCAGATGGGCAGATTCGCGCTAGTTCGAGCTAGTCGGTCCTCGTGCTGTCATGATGCATATCGGCAAAGCATACTTGACGTGTGACAGTTGTGGGAGATGGAAGGGCGCGGCCCATCGTCAGCGACGTCTCGCCCATGCGGCCAGGGCCTTCACGACCCGATCGCTCGCGTGGCCGTCCCACAAGGGGATGGCGGGCGGCGTCGCCGGCCTGCCGCGGGCGGCCGCAGCGCGGACCGCCGCAACGATGGCGCCGGCGTCCGAAGGGTCGACGAGCTCGTTCGTGCCCAGCGTCACCGTGATCGGCCTCTCGGTCGTGGTGCGCAGCGTGACGCACGGAACTCCGAGCGCCGTCGTCTCTTCCTGCACGCCGCCGGAGTCGGTCAGCACGGCTGCGGCCTCGCTCATGAGGCCGACGAACTCGAGATAGCCGAGCGGGGCACAGACCACGAAAGCTCCATCCGCCGCGCCACCCTCGGTTCTCAGTCGGGCGACGCGGTCGCGCGTGCGCAGATGCATGGGGAACACCACCGTGATCTGTTGCGCGAGCTCCATGAGGACGGCGAGCACGTCCTGCAGTCGCTCAGGGTCGTCGACATTGCTGGGGCGATGGATGGTCACCAGGACAAACGGCTTGCCGGTGAGCCCGAGTCGTGACTTGGCGACGCCGGCTCCGTCTTTGGCCTTGGGAAGCAGACAAAAGAGCGAGTCCATCATCGTGTTGCCGACTCTGACGACACGCTCAGCGGGCAGGCCTTCGCGCATCAGGTTGAGGTCGGCGTCCTGGCACGTGGTCAGCAGCAGATCGGCGACATGATCGACGATGATGCGGTTGATCTCTTCGGGCATGCTGCGGTCGCCGCTGCGCAGGCCGGACTCGAGGTGGGCGACGGCCACGCCCAGCCGCGAGGCGACAAAAGCGGCGGCGCAGGTGGAGTTGACGTCGCCCGGCACCACGACGAGGTCGGGAGCGTGGCGTTGCACGACGGGCTCCAGTCGCTCGAGCAGTCGCGCCATCTGCGCAGCCTGGGTGCCGGAGCCGACGCCGAGGTGCTCCTGAGGCTCGGGCATGCGCAACTCGTCGAGGAACACCTGGCTCATGGCAGCGTCGTAGTGTTGCCCCGTGTGCACGAGGATCTGCTCGAAACGCACGTCGCCGGGCGGCGCCGCGTTCCAGGCGTCTACGGCAGCCATCACTGGAGCCACTTTCATGAAGTTGGGCCGGGCGCCGACCACGTGCATGAGCTTCACGGCGGCTTCGTCTCTCAACGTTTCCCCTTTGCGCTCGGGCCGTTCGCAGAGTCTCCTCTGACCAGACCTGCCAGGCGCGTTCGCGACAGCAGCTCCTCGAGGATCAAGCGCGCAAACGCGGCGTTGCCGAACAGATAGCGCCGCCACATGCGACTCGGCTCCTGGGCAAGGCGATACAGCCACTCGAGACCGACACGCTGCATCCACAGGGGGGCGCGCCTGAGACGGCCGGCGTACACATCGAAGCTGCCGCCTACGCCCATGGAAAACGGGACGGCCAGCCGCTCCAGATTCTCGGCCAGCCAGTACTCCTTGCGAGGGCTGGGCATGCCGACAAAGAGGATGTCGGGCCGTGCCTCGCGGACCATCGTCACGACGTCGTCGCGGCCTTCGTCCAGGTAGCCGTCGTGCCAGCCGCTTACGCGCAGGTCCGGATGCTCGCGGCGCGCCCTTCTGACCGTCGCCGCCACGATGTCGTGGGTGGCTCCCAGGAAATACACGCCATAGCCACGCTCTTCGGCCATACCCAGCAGGGCGACGAACAGATCGATTCCCGCCACTCGCTCCGGGAGCGCCAGGCCCAGTATCCGCGCGGCCCATACCACCGACTGACCGTCGGCGTTGACCAGGGGACACTCGGACACTATCTTGCGCAGTCGATGATCCTTTTGCATGAGCACGATCTTGGCAGCATTGACGACGCAATGCTGAACAGGTTTGCGGGCCTGCACGAGCAGGTCGATCGCGCTCAGAGTCGCGGTGAAGGTCAGCGCATCGATGCGGCAGCCGAGCAGATACACCTCGCGACCGGCCGCCGACGGACGTCGTTCATCGGCCCGCAGGCGACGCCCCCCGATCATCGCCGGGGCCCCGTTGCCGCGCCGTCGGGCAGCATCGCGCGGCGCAACGCCGTCGTCGACGGCTTCATGAACTGCTGATGCCACAGCTCGAACACGATGAGACTCAGCAGAGCCCGGTTGTTGTTCTGCCGGCCGCTGACGTGATCGGCGATCAGGCGCCGCATGGCGGCGCGATCGAATCTCTCGCCGCAGGCTGAACCCGGCGCCAGGAGCAGCTCGGAGGTATGCGCGGTGAGGTCTGTTCTCAGCCAGCGGTCGATCGGCGACTGGAAAGCGATCTTCTTGCGCTCGAGAACCTCATCGGGGACCCATCGCCGAACAGCCTGTCTCAGGATGTACTTTCTCGTCCGCCCCTTGATCTTGAGCTGTGGCGGGATGCGCTCGGCAAAGCTCATGAGCTCCAGATCGAGCAGCGGGACCCTTGCCTCCAGCGAGACGGCCATCGACATCTTGTCACCGTACAACAGCAGGTTGTCCGCCAGAGAGAGGCGCGCGTCGCAGTAGAGCATCTGGCTCAGGCCGTCGAGATGGCGCACGTCGGCTTCCCAGAGCCCGGCTGCGTCGGCGGACTCGGCCTCCGGCTGAAACCCGGCCGCATACAGCCGGTGCTTCTCGGCGGCGTCCATGATGGTCCACACTGCCACCATGCGTCGCCGACTGTCGGTCTCGGCGAGAGAGCGCACCGCTCGCTTGAGCCGCTCGTTGCGCGGCAGGGCCCTTACGAGCGGCGCCACCACCCGCGTCTGCAGGCCCGATGGGAGACCACGAAGCATCCAGCCGTAGCGTTCGCCAAAATGTCGCGGGTAGCCGGCGAAGGGCTCGTCGGCGCCTTGACCACTCAGGACGACCTTGACCGTCCGTTGCGCGAGCTCACAGACCTTGTAGTAGGCCAGCGTGGAATCGGTCGCCACGAGATCCTCGAGATGCCAGACCGAGTGCGGCAGAAACTCCGCGTACTGGTCGGCGGAGATGACCACGTCGTGCTGCCGGCTGCCGAGTCGTCGAGCTGTCTCGCGCGCATATTCGATCTCGTTGAGCGCGGCCTCGCCGGCGAAGCCGACGGTGAACGTGTCGATCGGCTGCCCCGAGACTGCGCTCATGATGGTCGCCACGGTCGTGGAGTCGACCCCCCCGCTGAGAAGTGCTCCCACGGGAACGTCGGCCACCATCTGACGCCGGACGGCGGCCAGGATCAGGTCCTGCAGGTCGGCTATGATCGACGCCTCATCGCGTTCGTCCAGCTGCTGCGGGATGGCATAGGAGAAGCGTTGCAGCCGGCAGCCGTGCGGCGTGCACAGCAGGGCGTGGCCGGGAGGCACTTTGCGGATGCCGGCAAAGGCCGTGGCGGGAGACGGCACGAAGGTGAAGGTGAGGTAGGCATCGAGTGCGTCGGCGTCGACCTCGCGAGGGACATCGGGAGCACACAGGATGCTCTTGATCTCGGAGCCAAAGACCACGGATTTGCCGTCGTCGCGGTAGTAGAGGGGCTTCACGCCGTAAGGGTCCCTGGCCAGTAGAAGCGTCTTGTCGGGTGCGTCCCAGAGCGCGATCCCGAACATGCCGTTCAGCCGCTCCAGGACCGAGAAGCCCCACTGCTCGTAGCCCCGCACGATGGTCTCCGTGTCGGTGCGCGTGCGGAACGTGTGTCCGTGGCTCTCAAGCTGAGTGCGCAGCTCGGCAAAGTTGTAGATCTCGCCGTTGAACATGACGTGGGCCCCGTGGTCGCCGGCGATCGGCTGCGCGCCTCCCGCGAGGTCGATGATACTCAGACGGCGCATGCCCAGCCCGACGCCTCCGTCGAAATAGTAGCCTTCGTCGTCGGGCCCCCTGTGCCTCAGGACCTCCGTCATGTCGCGCACGAGCGCCTGGTCTGCTGGCTTTTCGGGCCGGTAGTGATAGATGCCGCAGATCCCGCACATGGACTTCAGTCGCCAGCCTGCGTCGCATACAGCGTCAGCGCGCGAAACGCCTGCGACTGTGCCCAGCGCACGTAGGGGATGGTGTTGCGACCGACGAGCATCTGTCGAGTGACGAAGCGCCCGTCGGGCAGCGCCCAGTTCTCCAGAAGGTCGCCGACCACGCGGTGGGCGACGGCGAGCGCCTCGGGGTAGAGCTCGCAGACAAGCAGCGCGAGGTTGATCGTCTCGGCGTAGTCGTAGAGGTCTCGGCGGAACAGGGTGGGGCGCTGCTGCCGGGCGAACGGGACCGGCAGGCCGTGCTCGTCGAGCAGGCTCCGCCGAAAGAAGGCCCAGCCCCGGTGAATTGCCGGCATGATATCGTCGCCGGCCAGCAAGCGATGGGCCTTGATCAGGTTCTTGATCACGAAGCACGTGTGGACGTTGTCGACGAAGGCGTCGCGGCCGTCCTGTGCGTACAGCCACGACCCGTCGTCGCGCTGACATTGCAGGACGAAAGCGATGGACGCCGTGGCCTCGTCGACCCAGTCGGGCCTGGCGAAACGCACCCCGGCGGCGGCCAGCAAGAAGCCCCGGTAGGCGCTCGCGTTCACGACCCGGCGATCATCGTAGGGTGAGTAGGTCGAGGCCTTGACGCCGGGCGATACCTCGACGCCCCTGATGCGCTCGCGCGCGAATCGGGCGATCGACTCCATGATGACCAGACACTCCGCGGAGCCGGTGAGCTCGTAGGCGGCCTCGAACGCTTCGTAGACGTACGGCGTGGTGGTGATGAACGGTGTTCCCGCTCTCCATAGCCCGACGCACGTCGCCCAGTCGAACGGGTATCCCCAGCAGTACTCGACTTCGCCGGGGCAGCGCTCCTCCACGAGCGCTTCGAGAAACCCGCGGGCGCGCGAGAGCCAGGCGGGCCCGTCCTCGCGGGCCAGCATGCACATGCCCATGGCGTAGTGCGCGTCGGCGATCGGGTACCTGCTGGGCCGTCGCACCGCCGTTCTGGCAGCCGGCAGCAGGGTGTCCAGAGCGACGAACGGCGCGATGATCGGCAGGCTCAGCCGAGGATGCCGATAGTAGACGGCCTTGGCTCGGACACCCGCCCTGGTCGCCCAGAAATCGTACGGATCCCAGGACCGTGGGCCGTAGGCCTCAAGCCACGCCGCATGCCGGATGGCGGCCCCGCGTGCGGCGGCCCGAATGCCCTGCGCCGCGGCGGGCCTGCTGGTCGCGGCGGCGCTCATGGGACGGCCCCGGCGCCGGCGGCAACGCTCTCTTTGCCGGCGACACTCCTGAGGATCTCCAGGTAACGGGCGGTGACCACCTCTGGAGCGAACTCGGCTACCTTCAGGCGATTGGCGCGCCCCATCCGCCCGCGCAGCTCCTCGTCGCCGGCCAGTCGCCGGATGGCCGCGGCCAGCAGTTGCGGGTGGCGAGGTGGCACGAAGAGGGCGTTCACGCCCTCCGCGAGCTGATCGACCGCTCCCCGAAGGGGGGTGGTCACGACCGGCAAGCCCGCGTCCATCGCCTCGAGGATCACCGTCGGGAAACCCTCCGCCCAGTACGTGGGCAGAACGAGCATGTCTGCCTCGTCGTAGGCTTCGTGCAGCCGGTCTGCGACGAGGTAACCGCGCGCCTCGACATGGCCGTTCAGGCCCCGCGCGGCGATCGCCTCGCGCACGGCTCCGGCAGCCGGGCCGTCCCCGGCGATGATGAGCTTGAGCGGCCCACCTTGACGCAAGATCAGGCTGACGGCTTCAACGAGGTCGAAGATCCCCTTCTCGGCCATGAGTCGGCCGACAAAGACGATCACCGGGGTCGCGCCCGGCGTATGCCGCGGCTCGTCGGGGTGCGAAGCACGCGTGGGTGCGCACGACGCGACGAACGGGTTCAGGACCACTTCGAATCGCACACGCGGCTCGAACCGCGCCCACGCGCGGCGCTCGTCTTCGGAGAGCAGGAGCACCGCGTCGCACGACCGTACAAGGAGTCGGGAGAGCGCCTTGAACGGCCACCGCCCCGGGGCTCGCAGGCGATCTGCGTAGCTGCCGTGAAAGTGCAGCACGCGATGTGGGCACAAAGGGCGGCTCATCCACATGAGAGGCACATCCCGAGCGAGCCCGGCCCAGGTGTGGGCCGTGGGCACGAAGAGCACGTCGAACCGGCCGCGTCTCAGGTGCACGGCGATCCGCGAGAGGTCCGCGGTGCGCCCCACGATCTTCGCCCAGGTCGTCTCTACGTCGGCGTGCCTGCTCCAGAAGTCCATCTCGACGGGGCAACCCATCGTCCCCAACTGCGCCGCCAAGGCCGGCACGATGGCCGGTAGCGGCCCACGGACGTGGGGATACGGCGTGAGCATCAGCACGCGAAGCCCCTGCTCCGCCGTCGCGGCCGCCGACACCGACGCGGCCGGCGTTGAGGCCGCGGGTGTCCGACGGCGCCGGCGCCTTGGCTTGAGGACCGTCTCGTAGGCCTGTCGATACTCGTCGATCATGGTCTCTACGCTGAAGTCGGTCAGTATCCTCGTCCGGCCGGCTCGGCCCATGGCGGCGCGCCGGTGGGGGTCGCGACGAAGGTCGCGCAGGCGGCTCGCCAGAACGGAGGGATCGCCCTGCGCGATCACGAACCCGGTAATGCCGTCCTGCACCAGTTCACGATTGCCGCCTCCGTCCCCGCAGACCACCGCCAGGCCGCACGCCATGTACTCCATCAGGGCGTTCGAGCAGCCCTCCTGGGCCAGTCGCGAGTTGGTCATGAGCACACCCACGTCGGACTGCCCGACGATGCCGAGCGCTTCGATCCCTCCGTCGATGAACTCCACCACGCCCCGCCTCTCGAGGTCGGCCGCCGCAGCCTGCAGACGCTGCCTGTCCGAGCCGCTGCCCACGAGGGTGAAGCGCCAGTCGTCGGCCTCGGCGCTGAGTGCGCGCGCCGCTGCAATGACGACCCCGTAGTCCTTTTCGGGCTCCATGCGACCGACCATGACGACCCGGAAACCGGGCGACGCCGGTCCGGCGGTCTTCACGGCGTCCAGGCGGGAGGCATCGAAACCGTTATAGATGACGTGCCCCTTGAGCGTCGGAACTCGCCACGACGCGAGCCCGGCGCGGGTGTTGGCGACCACGAGCCGGGCGGTCGCCATGCCGCAGCGCTTGAGCGCGACAAACTCGCGGGGCGGCGTCGCCGTGCGGATGGTGCCGTCGATGAGCGGGATCCCCAATGCTCGACACATCGGTCCCGCGAGCAAGGTGGACATCCAGCCCCACGAATGAACGACGTCGGGGCGCCACGACCGCAGCGACCCCCAGAGGGGGGGCACGACCGACGGGTCGAATCGGCTGCGACGCTCCTGGATGGTGACCGCCACGCCGCGCGCGCGCAGATACTCCGCAAAGGGGCCGCCGGCCATCGCCCACACGCGCCGCTCGTACTGCTCCGGCAGACGGGTCGCCAGGAGTGCGAGCTGACGCTCGGCCCCGCCGTTGGGCAGTCCGTCGGTCAATAACAGGACTCTCATGTCGAAGGGCGCGGCTGCATCGCCAAAGAGCGCACGAGGAGCTCCAATCGTGCGCAGACACCGGCGGCGCCATGGACCGCCAGGACATAGGCGCGCGCCGAGTCGCCCATCGCCGCTCTTCGCGCAGGATCATCGAGCAGGCTCTGCAGCTCGCCGGCCATCCGATCCTCGTCTCCGCCGGCGCAGACGCCCAGCCCACCTGTGGTGAGCAGGTGGTCGGGGTCGACCCACAGGGACACCGCCGGCTTGCGCAGCGACCAGCCTTCGAGCATCACGTTCGAGAACCCTTCGGAGGGCGAGGTGTTGAGCACGACGCCTGCCCCGGCGATACGCCCAACGGTCTCGTCGTGTGTCAGCGCCCCCGTAAGTTTCACATTGGGCGATCGTTCGAGACGCTGCAGCACGTCTGTCCCGCGCAGCGCCGATATCTCTCCGACGACGACGAACTTGACCGCGGGCAGCCTCTCGGCCAGTCGGGTGAGCTCCTCGATGCCCTTGGACCGACGGTTGTCGTCGCCGGCGTTGCCGACCCACACGGCATCCGCCTCGGACGGCGTGGCCTGGTACGCGGCCGGGGCGTCCTCGACGATGCTGGGCAGCAGCCGGCAGCTCAAGCCTTTCGCGGCGCCGGCGGCAAACTGCATCTCGTTCTGCACGACGACGCAGTCGACTCCGCTCAGGGTCGTCCTGCGGAACCACTCGTAGCCCACGCGGCCGGAGAGCCTGGACAGCGCGGGGCCGCCGATGCCGAAGTGATGGCGCCCCGACCCGGGCTCGAAGTCGCGATCGCTCGTGAGCGCAAGGATCGAGACTGCCCTCAGCGAGCGGGCGGCTTTGACTATGGTAGGCGTGAAGAACGAGAAGCCTCGAAAGTAGTACGCCTCGGCGCCGATACTCGTGAGAACGTTGCGCAGCGCCGGGTACCGGTACGACAAGGCGCGCACGAACCGCACTCCGCGGGACGGCTCCCATCCGGAGCGCAGAGAGACGCCGTCCACGACCATTTCGTCTCCGGAGTACCCGGGCACCACGAGCGTCACCTCATGGCCTCTGCGGGCCATGTTGGCGGCCACCAGCGCGGTCTGACGTTCAGAGCCACCGTCGGGCTGCCCCAGGAGCGCTCTCGCCGAGTGACCTATCAGGCACAGCCTCACAACCGCCGTTCCTCGAGAGACCCGGATGCCATCAGCTGCGCAGCCGCGGCGGACAGTGTCGCCGGGACGGCGCCGTACGTTCGCGCAAAACCGAAGAACTCGTCCAGAAGTGCCAGCAGCTCATTGACCGAGGCCGGGGTGGGCCGGTACGGACTGCCACCCGGCATGAGCTCGCTGGAGTGGAACATCATCACCGCGACCGGTGAGCGCTGATCTTCCGCGGCACGCCATACGTTCTGCAGGTCGGACTGACCGAACTCCGGGGTTGGACGCAGCCAGACGGGCTGGGGACACAGCCGGCGCCGAAACAGGATCTTGCGTGCGGCTCTGACGGGCAGAGTCTGGTACAGGCGGAGCAGCCAGGGAGACCGTCGCAGGACCGGATAGGTGGCCACGATCGTGATCGGGATCTCCAGGACGCCGGGCGATCCCGTGCCCTGCAGCATGAAAGGGCCGGTGCCGTGAGACCTGAAGTCGGGGCCGCCGGCGCCTCCGTGCAAGCCGGCATGCCCGCTCCACTCGGTGAGAGGCGTTACCGACGAATCGACCGTGTAGCCGAGCCGACCCAGCTCCCGCGCGACGCGCGTGTCGAAGCCGAAACGGCCGGCACGGAAGGAGATCGGACGGATGCCGGTGGATTTCTCGATCTCGCGCGTCAGGCTGTCCAGCTTTTGCGACACCAGCTCGTCGGGAAGCTCACTCAGAAACGCATGCTGCACGTCGTTGCGTGTCATGCCCGGACGGTCGAGAAAGGGAGGGGTCGTCCAGGGGTGCAGATGCGCTCCGACCTCGGCCGTCCCCTGCGCGGTCCACGCGCGCAGGAGCTTCTGGGCCAAGGGATCGGCCGCGATCTCGGAGGTGATCAGGTAGGTGGGTGTGATGCCATGCTTGTCGCAGACGGCCTGGAAGGGCTCCCAGTACCCGACGTTCTGGGTCGTCAGCGGCGCGCCGTGGTCCCATTGCCTGTCGGCCTCGGTGTCGATCGTGACGACGAAGATCACGGCAGCCTCCTCGAGATGTCGCGGATGAGCTCGACCTCTCGGGCGCGCTCCGCCAGCCTCAGTATCGAGTTGTGGAAGGGCCGCACGATCTTCTCATGCACGGCAACGTAGGTCGTCGGCAGGATGCCTGGCGCGAACCCGCGTTTGAACTGATTCACCCCCCAGAGTGGATCGCCCTCCCGGGCCACCAGGTTGTAGCCCTCGAGGTCGAACGTGGTGCAATCATGCGACTTCGCCCAGCGGATCGCCTCCCACACGATCAGGTGGCTGGTCGGCAGACCGCTGCCGCCACGGCTCGAAGGCAACGACACCAGGTAGGCGCGCGCGCCCTGCTTCACGACAAGGGCGCCGGCCACGACGTCGGAGCCGGAGCGCGCGAGCAGAAGCGTGCCTTCCTTGCCACCCGAAAACCAGCAAAGGCTGGCGCGCCGCAGCGCAGACTCCGACAGGATCTCGAGGTTGGGAGTGCGCTCCGCCATCTCCTCGATCAGCGCCGCGAAGGCACGTCGCCCTGCGGCGCTGTCGTCGGGCGCGACCTTCATGCCGGCCTTCTGGCACTTGCGGATCGCTTGCCGCGCTTGCCGACGGAACGACTGCAGGACAGCCTCTTCGGGCATGTCGATGTCGAGGATGAGCGTCGCCCAGCCGCCGAGGACCCTGCATCGCGTGAATCCCGCGCGTTCGAGGACGGTCTCGACCTCGTCGCCGCCGTGCTCCAGCTCCCACTGTGGCGCCAGCGTGATGCGCACCCCGTCGCTCTCCATGCGCGGCAGCGCCCACGAGAGCCATTCCTCGAATACGGCGAGGCTGGCAAACAGGGGGCCCTTGGGTATGTCGTAGAAGTACTTCCCCGGGAAGGGCAGCGTGCGCCTGAAGATGACAGCCGTCAGCGCGAGGGCGCCTTGCGACTCGGACCAAGAATAGACCGGACGCCGGGCCAGCCAGCGCTCCTGCGTGCGCTCGACGTCCGCCCAGCCTGGGTTCTGGCGGTAGCTGGGTGCGACGAGCGACTCTCGGAACTCGCGCCACGCCTTCGTCTTGCCGGCGTCGAGATCGAAGGCCGCGAACGATCGCAGACCCTGCCAGCCGGGGGCATCTCCCCCGTGGCCGTCCCCCGGACTACCCGCCACCGGGATCGCCGAAGACCCGTCGTCGGCGCTGGGCCCCGTGGACGGATCGGACATCCGTGTTCCCTTCTGTCGCTGGTCGCCGTCAGAACCCGGCCTCGCTGCAGACGTGGCGCCCGCAGGGCTCCGGACCGGGACAGCGGCCCCGCGTGAACCGCTGCCGCCGGCGCTCGCCCAAGCCGTCCGCACGGTCAGTATCGTCTCTGTGTTCCCGGAACTAAACGTTCGCCGGCGACTCCGTCACCGGCCACTCAAAGGCAGCCAGCCGGCGCCTACGACGACGAGCGGCGCTTGGCTCCGCGTCGCCTCGCCAGCTTCGCCAGGAAGGGCGACATCCCTCGCGCGTCTCGCAGGCTTTGTGCCACACGGTCCGGAAAGAAGCTCAGGACCCACCAGGCAAAAGCGTGCCACTGCGCGCCGCGGTATGTCAGGGGCCCGGAACCAAAAGCGATCCGCAGGTGACGTCGTGCCGAGCGGCGGTCGGCGAAGAACTCCTCGCGACCCAGCCAGGCGTGGCAGAGGGCCAGGCGTTCGCGGATCATCCTGTCCGGTACTCTGTCCACGCCCGCGTCGTCGACCAGAGCCTTCTCGACGGTCGCCAGGTTGCTGCGCGCCGCCACGACAAGACGTCCGGGCGCGCTCATCTGATCTTCGGCGCCGATCTGGTAGCGGATCGAGGGAGCGTCGACGAACACGACCTCGCCCTGCCGGCACGCGCGCAGAAAGTACTCATAGCCGGGCTCAAACGCCAGGTCGAAGACTCCTATGGCCTGCTGACGCTCGCGGGTGAGCAGGACGGTGGAATCGTGGGCGAGGTTGCCCATGAACATGCTGGAGTACACGTCGCCGGCCCAGCAGCGCGTCCGGGCCAGGTCGGTCGGGCAGCCGGGCCAGATCCTGCCGAGAAGGCGACGCTCAGCAAAATCGCGTTCGCGGTCCAGGTAGCGATACGCCGTGTACATGGTCGTCAGGTAGCGCTCGTTCAGCACGGTCCCCGCCTCGTTGACGGCGACCATGTTCGTCCAGACCATGCCGCTCGCGGGGAACGCCGCCAAGGCGGCGAGCTGGGCCTCGACCTTCCACGGCAGCCACACATCGTCGCTGTCCAGAAGAGCGATGAAATCGCCGCTCGACTCGGCGATGCCCCGGTTGCGGGCGGCGGGCAGTCCCGCGTTCTCCTGCCACACGTAGTGAAGGCGATCGTCGTCGAGGCCGGCGATCGCGTCGCGAGTGCCGTCGGTCGAGCCGTCATCGACGACGATGACCTCGAGGTCACCATACGACTGGGCGAGCGCCGAGCGGATCGCTCTGAGGACCACGTGCACGCGGTTAAAGGCGGGAATGACGACGCTGACCAGACCGTACGATTTCGGGCCGTTTGCGGGGTCGGGCGGGGTATCCGGCGACGGCGTCTGAATATCATCTGTCACGAGCCGGTCCTTTCGTCTCTGGCCTCCGCATGCTAGCGCATGGAAACGGCCCCAGTCAGTGGCGGA
>PLTW01000059.1 GCA_003164655.1 Actinomycetota bacterium | reverse complement strand
CGCGCACGTCGAGGATGCCGTCGTGCTCGATGCGCTGAGCCTTCTCGGCCGCCACGGCGGCCGGGCTGGCGCCGGTCTTGACGCGGCTCATGGCCGTCCTCCTGTGTCGTTGTGGGGATCCCAGTCGTCGGCGGGACCCGGCCAGATGCCGCCGCCTGGTACCTCGGCGAGACTCTCGGTGCCGCCCACACCGCCGCCGAGCGGCAGGAGGCGGTCGGTGCCCTCGTCGGGCCGGCCGCCGCTTTCTTCGCGCTTGCGCAGCTTGGGGTCGAGCACCTCGTCGAAGGCAGTGCCCATGAACGTGAAGGCCAGCACGACGAACACGATGGCGATGCCCGGCGGCAGCAGGTACCACCAGGCCGGCAGGCCGGCCGCGCCCGAGTCCCAGGCGTAGTGCAGCATGGTGCCCCAGCTGAAGTTGAGCGGGTCGCCGAGGCCGAGGAACGACAGGGTGGTCTCGGCGAGGATGGCGATGGCCACCACGAGGATGGTGTTGGCGAAGATCAGCGGAAAGACGTTGGGCAGGATGTGCTTCTGCATGATGTGCCAGTTGCTCGAGCCGATGGCGCGGCCGCGTTCGATGAACTGCAGCTCGCGCACGCGCAGGGCGTCGGCGCGCACTACGCGGGCGGTGCCTGGCCAGCTCGTGATGCCGACGATCAGCACGATGATCCCGTAGTTCTGGCCCCAGGCGGCGGCCAGCACCATGGCCAGCGGCAGCCAGGGGATGACCAGAAAGACGTCGGTCAGGCGCATGCAGATCTCGCCCCGCCAGCCGCCATAGTAGCCGGCGGCGATACCGATGCCGGCGCCCAGAACGGTCGAGATGGCCGCGGCCGAGAGGCCGACCGACAGCGAGATGCGGGCGCTCCAGATGAACTCGGCGAGCACCGACATGCCCTGCTCGGTGGTGCCGAACCAGTGGTAGTAGGCCAGGGTCGGCGGTGCGAACGGCAGGCCGATCTGGGCGGTCGGGTCGAGGAACGCGTGATTGGCCAGAAACGGCGCGAGCAGCGCCATCGCCACAAAGAAGGCCATGATGTAGAGGCCGGCCATGCCCTGCCAGTTCGAGCGGTACAGGCGCCAGATCTGGCGCGTGTTCCAGACCGTGAGCTCGGCGCGCTCGGGGCTGGCGCCGCCCCACGCATACACGGCGGCGGCGATCAGCACGATGAGGACCGTCTGGAACAGCCAGGCGATGCCGGTGTCGCGGCCGGACAGCGAGAAGTGTCCGTGGAACAACCCGCTGGCCGCCACGAACCAGAGCCCGGCCTCGGCGCCGGCGGCGATGAGCGCCCAGGGAAACCAGCTGGACTCTGCCTGGCGGACCAGCTTGACGATGCCGTAGGCGGCCAAAGCGATCGCCAGCAGCAGCGGGATCCAGGCCGGGTAGTTGGCGACCGTCGGCGCGAAGAAGCCGCCGAGCAGGTGGACGAAACCGGTGTCCAGCGGCCGGTCCTTGGGATAGGTGACCAGCGTGAGCACGAGCCAGACGACCGGCGTCCACACCAGGATCCAGGTGCGCAGGCGCCGGGGGATCATGCCTTCACCCGGGGGTCGAGATAGTAGTACATGATGTCGGCGATCAGGTTGGCCGCGATGACCGCGACGCTGCCCAGCAGGAACACGGCCTGCATCACCGGATAGTCACGCTGGACCATCGAGTCGTACGACAACAGGCCCAGCCCCGGCCAGTTGAACACCGCCTCGGTGAGGATGGCGCCCGACAGCACGAAGCCGATGTTCATCATGACCAGGGTGACGGTCGGCAGCATGGCGTTGGGCGCGACGTGTCTCCAGAGCACATTGCTGTCGGACAGCCCCTTGGCCCGGGCGGTCAAAACGTAGTCCTCTTTCATGACGCCCGTCAGCGAGCTGCGCACGATGAGGTGGTACTCGCCCATGTAGGTGATGGCAAAGGTGAAGGCCGGCAAGAAGAGATGGTGGAGCAGGGCGCCAAACTGCGAGAACCAGCTCGTGTAGACGACGCCCGGGTCGTACATGCGCCCGACCGGGAACCAGCGCAGCCAGGTGGAGAAGATCATGATGAAGATAAGGCACACCCAGAAGGTCGGCATGGAGTACATCACCATGCCGCTGTTGGTGGTGATCACGTCGAACTTGCTGTTGCGGCGCCATCCGGCGATGACCCCTGTGACCAGCCCGACGGCCGTCGCGATGATGGTGCCGGTGCCCACGAGGATGACCGTGGGCCAGATGCGCTCGCCGACAACCTGGGCCACAGGGCGCTTTTGCGCGAACGAGTCGCCGAACTTGAGCTGGACGGTGTCCTTCCAGTAGTAGATGAACTGCTCCCACATGGGCTTGTCGAGGTGGAAGTTCGCCCTTTGTTTGGCCATGGCGTCCATGGAGAAGCGCCCCTTGGGCACCAGCAGCCGGGCGGGGTCGCCCGGCAGGATGCGAAAGAGCACAAAGTTAAACGACGCAATGAGGACGATGGTCAACAGCGCGTTCAGGATCTTGCGGGTGAAGTACCGCCGCTTATCCACGACGCGAACGGGTGCAACGAGACGACGGCGTGATCATCGCGCCCTTTCCCCTCCTCTCGAGGTCGACCGAAGCCCCGCCGCGGCCACGGGCCGCACCGGCGGGCGAACACCCCCCGTGCACAGCGTAGACGGCTGCGGGAGCCAGCGGGATGAAGAAAACGATCCGGGCGCCCGTCGGTCGGCCGCTCCGCGCCACCCCACACCGCACGAATCCGTCGAGCATTCTACTCCCTTTCCGTTGCCCCACCAGCCCGGTCCGCACCGGACGACTGCCCCGCGACCGGCAGCCGCGCCGGCCTTCCGTAGCCGGTCATGATCTCGCAGAGACGATCGAGCGGGAGGGCGTGCGCGACGTTGCCGTTGCGGCCCTCGACCGTGACCGCCATGCACAAGGAGTTGACGACGGCCTCGGCGGTCGCGTCGACGGCGGCCTCGAAGAGCTCGGCGATGATCTCGTCGGGCAGCGTGGCACGCGGCAGCGGCCGCACGGCGCCGCGCGGCACCCGGTCGGCGGTTGTGAAGGCGAGCACGATCTCACCGCTGCCGTCGGCCGCGTACGACCCGGTCTGACCGAGCCCCAGCGCGCAGCGCCGGGCGAGGCGCGCGCACTGCCGCGAGCTCAGGGGAGCGTCGGTGGCGGCCACGACGACGCACGAGCCCTCGCTACTATCGAGCGGCAGGAGATCGGTGATCTCGCGCCCGACCGGAACACCGTCGATCGTGAGCCGCGCGCGACCACCGTAGTTGCTGAGCACGAGCACCCCCACCACAAAGCCGGCCCCGCCGGCGACCGCGAGGCGCGACGACGTGCCGATCCCGCCCTTGAAGTCGTGACAGGTCATGCCGACGCCGGCGCCGACCGCGCCTTCGTCGACGGGCCCCGGTGCGGCGGCGTCGCGCGCGGCCTGCACGTGCTCGGGGAGCACGTGCAGGCCGCGCGCGTCGTTTAAGAAGCTGTCGTCGCACTCGCCCACGACCGGCATGACGACATCGTCGAGGCCCAGGCGCGGGTCGCGGGCCATGAGCCAGCGCACCGTCGCGTCGTAGGCGGCGCCGATCCCCTGCGAGTTGGTCAGCACGATCGGGGTCTCGAGGAGCCCCCACTCGCGGATCGCCGTGCTGCCGATCACCTCGCCGGCGCCGTTCAAGGCAAAGACGCCCGCCCGGGGACGGTCGCGAAAGAGATCACCGTCGTGCGCCATGATGGCCGTGACGCCGGTGCGGGCGGGCCCCTGCCCAACGGGCAGATCGGGACCGCCCCACCACACGGAGCAGTGTCCGACGGCCACGTCGGGGACGTCGGTGATCGCGTTGAGCGGGCCGGTCGGCAGCGTTCCTATAGAGATGCCGAGAGCGCGCGCCCGACAGCGGGTCTCCTGCTCCGGCACCGACCCCTACTCCAGCAGCCCGGCGCGGTGCGCCTTGAGATACTTGCCACAGAAGGTGTCTTCGTTGCGCAGCGCCTCGATCGCCTTGATCGTGGCCATCATCTGCTTGTTGCGCACGTCGAGCACGGCCCCGTCGATGCCGATGCCAGCGCACATGGCGACGAACGTGCGGTTGAGCAGCGGGCGGTTGGGCAGGCCGAAGCTGACGTTGCTGAGGCCGCCGGTCGAGCGCACGCCCGGCAGGCCGGCCTTGATAAGCGCCAGGGTCTGCATCGTCACGAGCCCCGCGGTGGGATCGGCGGAGACGGTCATGACGAGCGGATCGAACCACATGTCACCGGCGGGCAGGCCGGCGGCGGAGAGCTTGCCATGGAGCGACTTGGCGACCGCGAAGCGCTCCTCGGGCGAGCTCGGGATACCTTCGTCGTTCAGGCAGAGGGCGACCACCGGGCACTTGTACTTCTCGACGAGCGGCAGCACCGTGTCGATGCGGCTCTGCTCGCCGCTGATGGAGTTGATGTGCGGGACGGTGCCGCCGTCCTTGATGGCCGCCTCGACGCCCGCCTGCAGGGCGGCCGGGCTGGCCGAGTCGATCATGAGCTGGTTGTCGGTGACGCTGCGCACGGTGGCGATGAGCCAGAGGAGGTCGTCGACCTCGTTGCCGCCGGCGACGCCGCCGTTGACGTCGAGGATGTTCGCGCCGGCCGCGACCTGGTCGGTCGCCAGAGACTTGATGAAGTCGGCGTCGCGCGCCTGGATGGCTTCGCCGACCTGCTTGCGAGTCCCGTTGATCGATTCGCCTACCAACAGCATGACCACTACCTCCACGACGATGTGACGCGAGACCGGCGTGGGAACTTCGGATTTCCCGGCCGGGGGCCCGTATCTTACAGAGCGTGCGAAGGGCGTGCCACCCGTCGGCGCGGCGCCGGCGGCGGCGGGCGGGCGGCGGCTACCCCTTGCGGTCGTCGGCGACCGGCCGCTCGGCGGGTGTGGCCTCGGGGGTCAGGGCGTCGTTAGCGTCGTCAGCGTCGTCAGCGTCGTCGGCGGCGGCGACCGTTGCGGCGGCGGCGACCGTTGCGGCGGCGGCGACCGTGGCGGCGGCGGGGGCCGGCGCGACGGCAGGCGGCGGCGCGACGGTCGCTCCCGAGGTGCGGCAGCGGTCGAGGAACAGCCGGGCCAGCGCCGGATCGAACTGCACGCCCGCTCCCCGCCTGATCTCGGCGCGCGCCTGGTCGAGTGTCAGGGCCGCACGGTAGGGACGGTCCGACAGCATCGCCTGGAAGGAATCGCAGATGGCGATAAGGCGGGCGCCCAGCGGGATCTCGTCGCCGCGCAGGCCGTCGGGGTAGCCGCGTCCGTCCCAGCGCTCGTGGTGATGGCGCACGATCTCGACGAACTCCCGGGGCGCCTGAGCGTTGGTGAAGATATCGACACCGAGCTCGACGTGGCGCTCGAGCTCACGACGGTCGTCGTCGGTGAGCCGCTCGCTCTTTTCGAGGATCACCGCCGAGATGCCCATCTTGCCCACGTCGTGCAGCCGGCCGGCGACTCCGTAGATCTCGCAGTCGCCGGCCGGGTAGCCGGCCGTCTCGGCGAGCTCGCACACCATCTCACCGACGGCCTCGCCGTGGCGCTCGCGAAAGCTCGCCTTGGCGTCGACGGCGGCGGCGAGAACCTCGAGGCCCGTGCGCCAGGAACGCTCGTCGGCATCGTCGCCCGGCGGCGGCGCCATCATCGCGCGCACGTCACGGTAGTAGAGCACGCAGTTGCGTCCGCGGCCCTTGGCCCGCAGCAGCGCCGCGTCGGACGCGCCCAGGATGCTCTTGGCGTCGAGACCGCAGACGGGAAAGTCGGCGACCCCGATCGACGCCGACACGCGAAACACGTCGCCGGCTTCGATGACGATGTCGCGCACCTGCGCGCGGATGCGATCGGCCAGCCGACGGGCGTCGTCGGGTGGCGTCTCGGGCAGCAGGATGGCGAACTCGTCGCCGCCGTAGCGGGCCACGAAGTCGGCCTCGCGAGTGCTGTCTCGCAGGATCGCCGCGACGCGTTCAAGTACGTGGTCGCCGCGCGGATGGCCAAAGCGATCGTTGACCCGCTTGAAGTGGTCGAGGTCCATCATCAGCAGCGAGAAGCCGGCGCCGTAGCGCTCGCCGCGCCGCACCTCGTGTTCGAGGGTCTCCTGAAAGTGGCCGTGGTTGTACAGGCCGGTCAGCGGGTCGGTCACGGCGCGCAGCTGGCTCTTCTCGTAAAGCGAGGCGTTCTCGATGGCGATGGCCGCCAGGTTGGCGAACGGCTTGACCAGCTCGAACTCTTCTTCGCTGTAGGTCTTGCCGCCGAGCCGGTCGAGAGTGAGCACGCCGATCACCTTGTTCATCACGTGGAGCGGCAGCACGATCGATGCCTGCAGCTCGACAGGCGTGTCGGGCACCAGCGCCGCGCGCGGATCGGCGTGGGCGGCGTTGCACAGCAGCGCCTCGTCGTGGGTGACGGCCCAGCCCCAGAGGCCTTGCTCGACACTGATCGGGTTCTGGATCAGCTCTTCGGCGTACTCGTCGCGGGCGAAGACCGTGTCGATGCGCCGCGCTTCCCAGTCGACCTTGCTGATCGCCAGGGTGTCGTAGTCGACGAGCAGGTGGAGCTTTTCGGCGATCGACTCGAAGACCACCTTTTCGTCGAGCGTCGCCACGATCGATTCGCTCACCCGCATGAGGTCGTGCTGCGACTGCAGCTGTCGTTCGAGGCGCAGCTCCTGCACCTCGAGGGCGGCGTACTGCTGAGCGTTCTCAATGGCGACCGCCGCCTGATTGGCGAAGATCTCGACTCCGCCGATCGATTCCATGGTCGGCAGCCGGCGGTCGAGCGGATCGTACACATCGAGCGCGCCGAGCATGCGGCCTTCGCGGGACAGCAGCGGCACGACGAGGGTGTCACCCGTCTGCCACTCGTCGTCGGCGCGCTCGCCGAGATCGGTAAAGAGCAGCAGGCGCGACTCCTCGCGGTCCGCCGGGGCGCGGCGGCGCTGGCGAAAGTACGAGTTGCCCATGCGAAACTCGGGACGTATGGCCTGCTCGAAGACCGCCTTGGGGATCGGGTGCGCCAGATAGGAGGCGTCGAGCTCGGCGGAGCCGCCCAGCGACACGCGCGCCTGGTAGGTCTCGGTCGCTTCGTCGTACAGGAACAGGCCGACCTCGCGGTAGCCCAGCGAACCGAGCACCGTTTCGGCCACGCGCTGCAGGACCTGGTCGAGGTCGAGCGTGCCGCGCAGCTCGTACCCCAGGCGCAGCAGGGCCTCCATGGTGGAGGACCGCTCCGCCAGCTGGGTAGCCAGCTGCGACTGCCGCTCATAGAGGCCCACGTTGTTGATCATGAGGGCCGCGAAGCCGGCGACCGCCTGCCCCACGCCGATGCGCTCGTCGTCGAACTCGGCCGCCCGGCCGGGCTCGTCGAGAACGGCCACGCCGAACAGCTCACCCTTGGCCACGAACGGCAGGACCAGGACCCTGCGCGCCTCGATCCGGGCGAACGCGGCGCGGTCGACACCCTCGCTCTCCGGGGTCATGATGAGGGGCTCGCGCAGGCCGCGCAGACGCGCGCTCACGCGCCCCTGCCCGTCGCCGAACGGCGCGACCAGGGCCGCGCCCGTAGAGGCGGCGACACGCAGATGATCGCCCTCGACCAGCAGGATGGCGCAGCGCGACACACCGACCGCGATGGTGAGCTGCTGGGCCATCGCGCCGAGCAGCTGGTGAAGGTCGAGCGAGGCCGCAAGATCGGCGGCCACGCGTCCGAGCATGCCGGCCGCCGGCGTGAAATGCGGCAGGCTGCGCTGAGCGCCGGCGGCGCCGCGCTGACGGAGCACGACCAGCAGAGCGATCAGCAGCGAGAGGGCGCAGACCGCCGCCAGGGCGAGCATGGTCGGGACAGGGTCGGCGCCACGGCCGATGGCCAGCAGACCCAGGACCAGAAGCAACCCACCGGCGGCCAGGGCGACCGCCAACGCGGCTGCCGCCATCTGTGGGCCGTGGATTCGCTTGTGCACGCCGTCGCCTCCCCCGGCGCCGCCTAGCCCGCTTCGGCGCCCCCCATCATTGTCGAGCGCTGTCGCCGATTCCTTGAGCAGATTGCTGCCACGGCCGGCGACGGTGACGCTCGTCCGGCCGCGCCGACGCGCGCAACAAACAGGCACGCGCGTAAAGACAGCGCCCAGCGCCGCGGGCAGCGTCCGGCGGCCCGCCCCCCGTCGTGCTCAGTCGGGCGGGGGAAACACCCAGGCGGTCGGGCGGCGGCGATCGGCGCGACGGCGGTCCGGCGCCGCCTGCCCGGCGCGACGGCGGCGGGCGGCCTTGCGACGGTCCATGATCACGCGCACGTCGGAGCGCCCCGCATAGACCCGGGCGAACAGGTCGAACAGCCGCTCCCTCAGGGGACCGGTGACGATCAGCTCCTTGATATCGGGGTCTGCCATGGCTTTCCGCCTCGTCGTTGGGATCCGGACTCCGGGGCCCGGCGCTCGTCGTTTCTCGCGTACTCTCTGAAGCTACGCCTGCCGCCCGGCGGCGAGCAACTGTCGGGCAGCGCCCGGCGTGCGTGGCCTAGACGAATATTCCAGGACGCGGCCGGCCGGGGCGGCGCCATCGCGGTTTGCTGCCGGGGAGACCAAAAACGCGGCGGGCGGGCCCTTAAGGGCCCGCCCGCCGCGACACGCACAGGGAAGGTGTGGCTCAGATTCCCTGTCTCACATCATGCCGGGAGGCATGCCGCCGCCCGGCATGCCGCCGCCGCCGGCGCCCGCGGGCTCCGGCTTGTCGGCTACGATGCATTCGGTGGTGAGGATGTTCTTGGCGATCGAGGCCGCGTTCTGGAGAGCCGAACGAGTGACCATGGCCGGGTCGATGATGCCGGCCTTGACCATGTCCTCGTACTCGCCGGTCTCGGCGTTCAGGCCCTGACCAGCGGGCAGGCCCTTGACTGTGTTGACCACGACCGAGCCCTCGAGCCCGGCGTTCTCGGCGATCTGACGAAGCGGCTCTTCGAGCGCCCGCACGATGATCTGCTTGCCCGTGCGGAAGTCGATGTCTTCGGACTTCTTGTCGACCTTGATCGACGACATCGCGTTGACGAGCACGACCCCGCCGCCGGGCACGATACCCTCTTCGAGAGCGGCGCGCGTGGCGTTGAGAGCGTCTTCGACGCGGTGCTTGGTCTCCTTCATCTCGACTTCGGTGGCCGCACCGACCTTGACGACGGCGACGCCGCCGGCCAGCTTGGCGAGACGCTCCTGGAGCTTCTCACGGTCGAAGTCGGAGTCGGTAGTCTCGATCTCGCTCTTGATCTGCTTGATGCGACCCTTGATCTGGTCGGTATCGCCGGCGCCGTCGATGATCGTCGTGTTGTC
>PLTW01000103.1 GCA_003164655.1 Actinomycetota bacterium | reverse complement strand
CGGGCGCGGGGCCGGACGCGGGCGCAGGTGCGACTGCAGAGCCTGACGCGGGGCCGACACCCGGCGCTGCGGCGAGCTCCTCGAGATCGACGACGAGCACGTCGGGGGCGAACGCTGCCGCGCGCGCCACGAGCTCGCCGCCGGCGGCGAAGGCGCAGCTGCGCCCGTCGAAGACCAGCTCGTCGGAGCCGCCCACCTGGTTGACGTAGATCACCGGCACGCCGTACTTGCGGGCGATGGCGCCCAGCATCGCCTCGCGATGCAGCTGCTTGCCGATCGTAAATGGCGAGGCCGACATGTTGACGACACACGAGGCGCCGGCCGCGATGAGACCGCCGATGGGATCGCTGTGGTAGCGGCGCCGGCGCCAGAAGTCGCGGTCGTTCCAGACATCCTCGCAGACCGTCACGCCAAGCCGCCGGCCGCCCCACGACAGGACCTGCGGTCCGTCGGCCGGCTCGAAGTAGCGGTCTTCGTCGAAGACGTCGTAGGTGGGCAGCAGCGTCTTGCGAAACACCTGCCGCACCGTACCGCCGGCCAGGAGCGCCGCGGCGTTGTAGAGAGGCCGACCCTCGACGCCCTCGTTGGCCTCGGCCAGCCCGAGCAGCAGCGGCGGCCCCGCCGACAGCCGACGAGCCAGCTCCTCGCACACCGCCCAGCCGCGCGCCACGAACGAGCGCTCGAAGAGCAGGTCGCGGGGCGGATAACCCAGCAGCGACAGCTCCGCGGCGACCGCCAGATCGGCGCCGCCGCGCTGCGCCACGGCCACCGCCGCGGCCAGCAGCTCGGCGTTACCCTCGAGGTCGCCCACGGTTGGATCGATCTGCAGAAGCGCCACCTTCATGTTCCGGACGCTATCACGCCCGCGCCCGCCGCGCATGGCGCGGCGGCGGCCGAGCCGGCGTTTTCGGACCAGCCCTCAAGGGAATCGCGGCACCTCTCCGAAGTAGTCGGGCGGCCGGCAACAACAGGTCCGGGAGGACGCAGCATGGCCGAGGACGGGCACGCGACTACGCCGACGGACGGCGCACCGGGTGCCGGCGGCGCCCAAGCGGGCGCGCCCGGCCCCGAAGGCGCGCCGACCGGCGGCGCGTCGCCGATTGTAGGCGAGGCGCGCTGGCCAATGGCGGTGGCCGTCCTTGTCGTCATCGTCCTGACTCTGCTGCTGCCCCACGACCTCGTCCAGCGCCCGCGCTGGGGGGTGCCGCTGGCCGAAGGCCTGCTGCTCGTGGCGGTGATGATCGGCGACCCGGGCAAGATCGACCGACGCTCGCGGCCGGTGCGCACGCTCTCGGTCACGCTGATCGCGCTGCTGGTCGCAACGACGCTGTGGTGCACGGGCGAGCTCATCGTCGAGCTGATCCGCGGCGGACCGGCCACCAACGCGGCCGGGGCGCTGCTGGCCGCCGGCGGCATCGTCTGGGCGTCCACCGTGATCGCCTTCGGCCTGCTCTACTGGGAGCTCGACAGCGGTGGCCCCGCGCAGCGCGCCCACGGCCTGCCGGCCTGCCCCGACTTCGCTTTCCCGCAGCAGCTCAGCCCGGAGCTCGCGCCGCGCGACTGGCGGCCGCGCTTCGTCGACTACCTCTACCTGGGCTTCACCAGCGCCACGGCGTTCAGCCCGACCGACGCCATGCCGCTGCGTTCCTGGAACAAGATCGCCATGATGGCCCAGTCGGGCATCTCGCTGACGCTGCTCGGCCTCGTGATCGCCCGCGCCGTCAACGTCCTGCGGTAGTCGACGAGGCACAGCGAGGCCGCGCGGCGGCGAGAGCAACCGGCGCGACGACGCCACGAGCCGGCAGGGCAAATCGAGCAGCCGCGCGCCGGAGTCGACGTTCGCGCCCGGCCTCGCTCAGTCGGACCCCGNNATGCGGCCCGGGAAGATGTTGCCGGTGCGCCCGTCGATGGACAGCCAGTCGCCGGCGTGCAGCTCGCTGCCGGCGAGGCGCGCCAGGCCCTCGCGCTCGATCACCTCGAGGTCCCGGCAGTCGACCACGGCCGTCTTGCCCAGGCGCTTGGCCGTCACAGCAGCGTGCGACGTCGCCCCGCCGCGGGCGGTCAGAATGGCATTCACCCGCGTGATCATGGCGATGTCCTCGGGCACCGTGTCGGGCCGCAGGAGCACGATGTCGGCGCTCGGCGACTCGGCCAGCAACCGGTCGATCTGGCCGGCGTCGATGGCCACGCGGCCCGAGTAGGCGCCCCCGGACACGCCCATCCCCACAGCCGCGGGCGGTCCGTAGTTGGGCGAGGCGGTGTCGAAGTAGGCGGCGTCTTTGGCCTGCTCCTGCACGACGGCCCGCTTTTGCAACACGTACAGGTCGCCGGCGGCCGGCGACTCGAACGTGAATTCGATCTCCTGCGGGTCGTACTCGTGTTCGCCGACCAGATCGCGGGCCACCGCGAGCAGCTCACCGTAGACCTCGGGAAAGTCGCGTTCCAAGGAGTGTTCGGTGTCGCGGTAGGTGGGGCTGCCGAGGCGCTGAGCTTCGGAGACCGGCAGCGGAAACACGAGGCCGCCGACCAGGTCCTCGCCCTGGCTGCGCACCGCGAAGTCGCCGAACAGACGCACCTGACGGCTGTAGGGCTCGAGCGGGTTGTGCGTGAAGGCCACCCCCGACCCCGAGGCGCGGCTCAGGTTGCCGAAGACCATGCGCTGCACCACCACAGCGGTGCCCCACTCCTCGGCCACGCCGATGTACTGCCGGTAGAGGCGGGCGTGAGGCGAGTCCCACGAGTCGAGCACCTTGAACACGCACGAGACGACCTGGGCGAACGGGTCGTTCACGAAGACCACGCCCGCCTGCCGGGCGCGCTCCTTGTAGGTGAAGGCGATCTCGCGCATCTGCGCCGGCGTGAAGTCGAGCTTCTGCTCCACGCCGTAGAGGCCCTTGAACTCGGACATGATGGCGTCGAAGAAGTCGCGGTCGATGCCCGACGACATGGCCCACGACTGCAGAAAGCGCCGGTAGCAGTCCCAGGCGGCCCAGCCGAGCCGCGGCTCCGCCGACAGGGCCTCGGCCATCTCGTCGTTCAAGCCGACGTTGACGAACGTGGTCATGAGGCCCGGCATCGACACGGCAGCCCCCGAACGGATCGACAGCAGCAGCGCCCGCGCCGGATCGCCCAGGCGCAGGCGGGTCTCCTTCTCGAGCTGCTCCAGGGCCTTGCGGATGCGCTGGATGGTGTCGTCGTAGAGGGGGCGATACGACAGGGCCGGCATGGCGCTGAACAGCTCCGTGCTGAGGACGAACCCGGCCGGCACGTTGTGACCGTACGACGCCATCTGCTTGAGTCCCAGACCCTTGAAGCCCAGGGTGCGCTGGTCGTCGGTGCCGGGCTTGGGCTTGTGGATGGGCGACACCAGCCGCTCGGGATCGTAGTTCATCATGCGGGTGAGGGCCTGGCTGCCCAGACGTCCGTTGAGCAACGAGATGCGGCGCAGGGCGGCCGCCGCGTAGCGGTCGAGAGCCTGCATCCCTAGGGCCGATACGAGCACTTCGCGCAGGACCATCTCGGCGACCGCGTCGACCGACAGCGAGCGCGCCTCGCACTGGCGGGTGTCGCTCACCAGCACGGCGTGCAGCACCTGATCGTGGCTGAGGATGGCGTTCGAGGAGAGCTCGGTGACGCTGTTGACCAGAAACTGGAACACGTTCTGGTACTGGCGGAACGTGAAGTTGTGGCTGCCGAAGCTCGCGTCGAGCATGTTCAGGTTGGCGTCCAGGACGCGCGAGTCGACCCCCTCGACGGCCAGAGCCCGCTCGAAACGCCCGATGGCGGCCGACATGCGGCTCAGCGAATCCCTCGTCACATACGGTTCGATGCCCTCGGCGACCAGGTCGTCGAACAGCCGGTCCACGAGGCTCTCGACCCGAAACGACAGGCCCAGGGCGTCGAACTTGGCCTCGTTGTAGTTGCCGTAGATCGAGGGGATGCCGGCGGCGATGTGCCGCTTCTGGTAGATGTTCTCGGTCGAGACCGAGGGCGCCGGATCGAGGACGATGGCCTTCAGCGCTTCGAGGACGGCGAGAGCGGCGTCGAGCAGGCGGTCGCGCGTCGCCGCGTTGCGACGGCGCTGCCAGGCCGCCAGCGCGCGCTCGAAGCGGCGGCGCACCTTCGCCTCGAGCTGCAGGTGCCGGCCGATCGCCCAGCCCACGTTGTCGGCCGACAGGGAGTACTTGTGGGCCAGCAGCTGGTGAGTCCTGACCATCAGCGCCACCCGGCGCCGGTCGGCGGCGGCGGCGGCGCAGGCGGCGGCGGCGCAGGCGG
>PLTW01000130.1 GCA_003164655.1 Actinomycetota bacterium | reverse complement strand
ACGATGAAGCGTTTACTGGTTGTTCTGGTTCTTGCTCTGATCGCGACCGCCGTGGCGGCGGCGCCGGCCTACGCCTATCGGGATCCGCAGGGGGCCGGCTACGCCGCCAGCGCTGCGCAGACCGTCGTCGCCTCCCACGCGAGCAACGCGGGCGTTGCCACTACGCAGGGCAGGACGGTCCACACTTTCGTGATTCACAGCCGCGGCATGGTCTACAGCGTGGCCTCCGCGACTCATGGCGGCGCCACCGCGGCGGCGGTCGCCGCGCTTCTGGCGCTGGTGGCGGGTATCGCCTGCTTTGCGATTCTCGCCGACCGGCGTCGGCCGGTCCCGGCGCAGTCCGGCAGCGAGTCGGCGCGGTACCCGAGCTACAAGTCCGCCGCCGATCGGGGGCGCAAGGCTGCCTGACCGCTGCTTGGCAGAGGGGTCGCCGGCAGGTGAGGGCCCTCTCCTGCGGGTTGCTGGTTGTCGAAACCACAACCTTCAGGGAGGGCTCTCCCGTCGTATCGCTTTACGGCCCCGGCAGCAGGCCCAGGGAGCGGGCCTCATCGACGGCTGCGGCGCGCGAGGCCACACCCAGCTTACGGTACAACGCCTTGCTGTGGGTCTTCACGGTGTTCGTCGACACGCAGAGCTGCTCGGCCATCTGGGCGAGCGACAGATGCGTGGGCAGGAGCGCCAGGACTCGCAGCTCGGCCGGCGAGATCGGCTCCGACTGTGTGCGGCCCTGAAGGCCCAGGCGCAGGCGCTGCAGCCTGGCCTCGAGGATGCCGATATCGGCGCCGGTTCTGGCCACGGCGAGCGCTCGACCGCTCCAGGCGGCGGCTTCTGCGATGTCGCCCGTCTCCAGAAAGCACTCACCGACCATCACGCCCGCGAGCGCTGTCATCCAGGGCACCGTTACCATCGCGTCGGCAATGGCGGCGATCCTGTCTGCCTGCTCGGCGAGCGCGACGTCGCCCGCCCGCGCCAGCAGCCGCGCCTGGGCGAGCAGCAGGGGCAACGTGCGGCGATGACTGCCGAAGCCGAGCTCGACCAGCCGCTCCTCGGCGCGCTGCGCGTACTCCCTGGCGTGGTCCCACTCGCCCCGGTCGCCGGCGATCAGCGATAGCGTCCCCAGCGAGGCGATCTCAATGGCCTGGTTGGCGGCCGCGCCCTCGCGCACCGCGAGCTCGAGGTGGCGCACGGCCCGCGTCTCGACACCTGTCAGCCAGAGAGCCGTGCCCAGGTGACACTGGGCCTCCGCATACCAGTTCGAGCCGGGGCTGCTCTCGAGTCTGGCGGCAAGCTCGGCATCCTGCCGCATGCGGGCCACGCCGTCGGGCGCCAGCGTGGCCCGCAGCAGAGCCTGTGAGCTGCGCAGCGACACGGCGCCGTCGGGCGAAGGACTGTCGTCGACGCGGGTGCGGCAGGCGGCCGGTATCCAGCGCCGCGCCGCCTGCGGATCGCCGATCGCGGAGTACACCCAGCCGGCTGTGAGCGTGAGTTCGACGTGGGCGCGGATCTGCTCGTCGCCGAACGTCTGGAGCATGCGGCGTACGGTCTCGCTCTGGCCACGCTGCCAGTAGCCCGTCCAGCTCGCGGACACAACCGTAGCGGCCCGGTCGTGGTCGCCTGCCTGCAGCAGGTAGCCGATGGCCTGGGGCACGTCGCCCACGTCGAGGTACCACTCGCCGGCTCTGCGACAAAGGTCGGCGACGGCGTCGGGCTCGCGACGTTCGAGCTCGGCCCGCAGAAACTCGCCGAAAAGCTGGTGGTAGCGATACCACCAGTCGCGGTCGTCTTCGGCTGAGATGAAGAGGTTCTCGTCGGCCAGTCGCGCGAGCACGGCCTGAACGTCACGACGGCCGGTCACGGCTTGGCAGAGGGGCGCCGAGAAGCGCGACATGACCGAGGTCCGCAGCAGGAACTCCTGCGTGGCGGAGGTCTGGATGGCGAACACCTCGCTGAGCAGATAGCTCGCGATCTCGTGCACATCGCCGTGCACCGCCGCGAGGGGCTCGTCGGCGGCGCGGCCGCGGATGGATGCGCCAGCCAGCTGCAGGCCGGTCGCCCAGCCTTCGGTTGCGCGCAGCAGGGCGTCAAGGTCGTCGATCGCAAGGGAGACGTCGAGCAGACCGAGCAGCTCCTCGGTCTCGGTGCGGTCGAACGCAAGCTCGGCGCCGCGAAACGTGGCAAGAGCCCCGGCCGCTCGCAGCCGGGCGAGCGGCAGCGGCGGGTCGAGGCGCGTCGAGACGACCATCCCGGCTCCCGCAGGCAGGCTGTCGAGCAGCGTCTCGATGATCCGCCAGCATTCCGGACTGACGACGTGCTGGGCGTCGTCGAGCACGAGCAGAAACGCAGGGGCCGCCATCAGTGCCGCGGCAAGGCGAGGAACGATGCGCTCCCAGACCGGCGGAGCGGCTACCTGGAGGGACTCCCCAAGCGAGGGGTCGACGGGAGCCACCGAGCCGAGAACGGCGATCAGGGCGGTGAGCAGCAGGACACTATCATTGTCACCGGCGTCGAGACGCAGCCAGGCGACGGGCCGGTTCTCGGCTGCGACCCACTGCAGCAACGCCGTGGTCTTGCCCCAGCCGGCGGGGGCCGACAGGAGCACGAGCGGGGCGGTGGAGCGGCTCAGGGAATCGCACAGGACGCGGCGCCTTGCAAGGCGCATATGGGTGCGAGGCGGCCCCAGCCTGGACGGCAGCGGCGAGATGGTCGGCTGAGTCTGCGGCTGTGCCCCTGCAGGCACGGTGCCCGCGTCGATCGCCCTCTCGCCGTCTCTGTCTCCCATGAGTTCCCCGCGGCGCCGGTGCCTGGCCGATCCAGCCTACTAGGCTCGGCTCCGGCTCACAACGTCATTATCATTACCTTCTCACGATAGTGTTCGTGGTACCAGTATGGTGGGCTGCGCGAGGCGACGCCGCGCACCCTGGCCGGTTCCGGGGTGTCGCCGCGGCTGATCGGTGTGACCCGCCCCCGGGGGATGAGGGCGGGACGTCGGCCGCACCCGCGGCGGCGCGCCAATCACCCGCCGCGGGTGACGACCGGCGGCCGTTGCCGGCCTAGTCTCCTCTTTGACAGGTGTCAACCGCATGTGAGAGGAGCCCACGATGAAGCGTCTACTGGTTGTTCTGGTCCTCACCCTGATCGCGACCGCCGTGGCGGCCGCGCCGGCTTTCGCGGCCAGCCCCTTCATCGCTCCGCGCGGCGCCCCCGTCGTCCACCAGGCAAGCGCCGGGGCGGCTACGGTGCCGGCGAGCGTCGCGTTCGCCAGCGCCCACATCCCCCGCGCCGGGAGCGTCGGCTGGGCGGCGACCAAAGGCGCCAGCCCCCAGGTCGCCAAGACCTACAGCCGCGGCATGTCGGTGATCGTGCCCAGCGCAGGTCGGAGCGCGGCGGGCGTGGGCGTCGCGGCGCTGCTTGTGCTGGTCATCGGCGGCGCCGTTTATGCCATGGTCGCCGATCGGCGCCGGCCGGCCTCGGCCATGTCCATCAGTCAGCCGGCACGGTTCTCCAGCTACCAGACCGCAGAGCAGAAGCGCGAGGCTGCCTAGCCAGCGCTTCGCGCCGACCTCGTGACAGGTGAGGACCCTCTCCTGTCGGTTCGTGGCCATCGAGGCCACAACCGCAGGGAGGGTCCTCGTGTCGTGTCGGCAGGCTCGTCTCGACGTTCCTGGTCATCGATCGTGCTGCGATCGCGTGCCGAAACCTTACGGGCAAACGTATGGCAGACGAACGCGGCGCTGCGCTGCGCCACTCCAGGTCACTCGTTGACGCTCCCGCCGCCACCTTGGGCTGGGCGCCGTCCGCCTGTACCATGACGGCCATGTCGATGCACGAACCGACACCAGCCGACGTGGCCGCTGCGCAGCGGGTGCTGGCCTGGTCTTTGGCCCGGCTTGCCGATCGCGAGGCCGTCTTGCCACCAGCCGCGGCGACGACGCTGCCCGGGCTCAGCGGCCGGGGCATCGGCATCGAGGCGGCGATCGAGCTGCTGCTCGGCGTCGTGCTGCCCACCGCCGTGCCGCCCGACCATCCGCGCTACCTGGCCTTCATCCCCGGGACACCGACAGTCGCCTCGGCGATCGCCGACATGGCCCTCCCGGCGGCCACGGTCTACGGCGGCAGCCGTCTCGAGGCCGGCTTGGCCGCCGACGCCGAAGACGCCGTGATCCGCTGGCTGGCCGACGTCGCAGGGTTTCCGGACAGCGCCGGGGGGACCTTCGTCAGCGGCGGTTCGATCGCCACGTTGAGCGCCCTGGTCGCCGCCCGCGGCGAACGCTACCTGACCTCGTCTCGGCAGGTCATCGTCGCCGGCGCCTCGGCGCACTCTTCGGTGGCGGCGGCGGCACACGTCATGGGTTGTGAGTGCCTCGCGGCGCCGCCGGCCGATGACTACGGACGTCTCACCCGCGAGACGCTGGCTGTGGCCCTCGACGGTCGCGACGCCGACAACGTGGTGGCCGTCGTGGCCACCGCGGGGGCCACCAACAACGGCGCCATCGACGACCTTGCCGGTGTTGCCGACCTCTGCGGCGACCGCGGCATCTGGCTGCACGTCGACGGCGCTTACGGTGGCGCCGCCCTGCTTGGGTCTCGGGCTCGCCCCTTGTTCACCGGCATCGAGCGAGCCGACTCCTTCATCGTCGACCCTCACAAATGGCTCTATGCGCCCTTCGACTGTGCCGCCGTGCTCTACCGTGATGCGGCGGCGGTGCGGCGGGCTCTCACCCAGGAGGCCGACTACCTCGACTGGCTGGCGGCGGAGGGTGGCGACAACCCCTCGGACCTCGCCATCCATCTCACGCGGCGCATCCGCGGCGTGCCCCTGTGGGTCTCACTGCAGGCCTACGGCTGGGACGCCTATGCGGAGGCCGTCGACTGCTGCTTTGCGATCGCCGCCTACGCCGCCGAGCAGGTCTCCCGGCGTCCTCATCTGGAGCTCGTCCTCGACCCGGCGCTCACCGTCTTGCTCGTGCGCCGCTGTGGCTGGGGGTCGGCAGACTACGACGCCTGGTCGGCGCAGGCCTTGCAGCGCGGCCTGGCCTTCGCCATCCCCACCAGGCACGCCGGCGAGACCGTACTGCGCCTGTGTTTCGTCAACCCGCTGACGAGCCGCGACGACGTCGATCTCGTGCTTGACGATCTGGGCTGAAGAGCACGGCGGTGGCATAGGGGTCGCGACTCGCTCGGACAGCCGGCCGGAACGGCCGGGACATCGACGGCTGCGGTGGGTCGCCACCGAGGGAACAGAGGATCGAAGGCAGGCGAGGAGACGGGTCGGACAGGCGCTTCACCGCCATATCGGAGAAGCGCCCCAGCACGGGCGGCTGGGCTCGCGTCGTCATGGCCGACTCGGTTGAGCTCTTCGGCACTCGCGCTCTGGTCAAGGTGCGCGGCACCGTAGAAGGTGATGCCCTTCGCAGTTCGTTCATGGCCACGGGCGAGAGGACGCACATGCTGCCGAGCAGTTCAGAACCCGAGGCGCTCCGGCACGAGGATGACGGTGATGCGACCACCGTAGTCCGCTTCGAGCGTGAGTGTCTTGCCGATCAGGCTGCCTGGGCGTCCGAGGCTCTGCATGCGGGCGAACTCGCGCGGCAACGAGTACTCGACGAGACGGCGGCGGGCTTCTTTGAGGTCACGCACGAGCTTCTGGTGGCCCACGACCAGGATCACCGTGCCGGCGGCGTAGGCGTAGGCCCCGAGCTGGCTGCCGGTCCCCGAACCCACGAGGACGATGCCGTCGTCGGTGATGGCGTGGGCGCTGCCCACCATGTAGTCGGGTGCGGCGCCGAGCCTGCGCATCTCGCGGCCCTGCGTCTCGCGATCCATCGCGGCGAGGCGGACCCGCAGCGAGTCGTAGTGGCCCGACTCGTCGATCTCCCGGGTCACGCCCAGCTCGCGCATCGTCTCCGAAAGGGCGCTGTGAACCTCGGCGCCCTCGGGGAGCGCGGCAAGCACGAGGGCGCGCGCGTCCCCGGCGCTCGCGGCGATCTCAGCGGTAAACCCGCGGGCCCTGAGTGCCTCCGCAGTGCGCTCCAGACGGGATCGGTGCGCCGGCCGCTCGAAGTCCAAGTCGGGCGGGCCCGGATCGGGAAGGATCATGTTCACGTCGACTCCTTGCAGTGTGGCTGGGACATCCGGCAGCGACGGCTCATCTCCCAGGAGCCTGCAGCATGCTTCGCCACATCTCCCGGGCCGCGCCGTCGAGTCGCCTTGTCTCGGCGCTGGTGCTAGCGCCCCCGTCGCGAAAGCCAGGTCTCGGCGGCCGCTCCTTCGTCACAGAAGGCCGTCACGCGATTGCGCCCCGCGCCCTTGGCCATATACATCGCCCAGTCGGCCTTGTCGAGGAGCTCGTCGCGGGCGGCGGCGTTCTGTGGAAAGGCGGCCACGCCGATGCTGACCGTGAGCGGCTGTCCGCCCTTGAGAGTCGAGGCCTCGACCTGCGCGCGGATGCGTTCCGCGATGGCCAGCGCCTGCGCGGCGTCCGTGTCGATCAACGCGAGCACGAACTCCTCGCCCCCGTACCGCGCCGCCAGATCCACCCGCCGGCTGCAGGTCTCGACGATCCGCGCGATACGTCCAAGGGCGGCATCGCCGGCCTTGTGGCCGTAGCTGTCGTTGTAAGCCTTGAAGTGGTCGCAATCCAGGAACAGCACGCTCAGCGCACTCTTGCGCCGGCGGGCGCGCCTGAGCTCCTCCTCGAGGCGTTCGTGCAAGTAGCGATGGTTGTAAAGGCCGGTGAGGCCGTCGGTGATCGCCTCGACCTCGGCCCGACTGAAGCGGATGGCCGCCGACTGCAGCATCGCCGCCAGGGCGTGGGAGCGGTCGATCTGCAGGTCTCGGGCGAGCGAGTCCACGACCGGAGCGTCGGCGGTGACCGCCGCGACGATCCTGCCCTTCTCGTCACGCAGCGGGGCGATGCCCGACACCCAGACACCGAAGTCGTCGGCGTTTACGACGTTGGCCACCACCTCCTCCTGGGCGAGCACGCGGGCGAGCTCGTCTTCTGCCAGCCAGGGGTCGCCGCAGCGGGAGACCTCGTTGTCGGTCTCGCCGGTGTCCAGGACGGTGATGCACTGATCGCCCGCCATGGCGAAGCTCGTCACGAAGCGCAGCGGCGGGTGGGCGTCGCGGAACCCGCGCAGCGCGCTCACCATCTCGGCGTAGGGCGCGCGCGCTTCGTCGGCGCGGCTGCGCAGCAGGGCGTGGGCGGCCGGATCGATGAGCTGTGCGGCCTGCTGAGCGAGCGTCGTGACCCACGTCCGCCGGCGCCGCAGGTGTTGCAGGACGCGCAGGAAGGCGGCGACCATCTCGGGGTCGAACTGCGTGCCGGCGCAGCGCCGTAGCTCGGCGAGGCACTGGCGGTAGGTCAGCGCCGGCCGATAGGGTCGCTCGCAGGACATGGCATCGTAGCAGTCGACCACACACATGGCGCGAGCCAGCAGCGGACTGGCCGCGCCGACCAGGCCGTCGGGGTAGCCCTGGCCGTCGAAGCGCTCGTGGTGATGACGCACGCCGGCCACGAGCTCCTCATCGAACAGCGGGCGCACGATCTCCGCGCTGATGCCGGGGTGCTGGCGAATGAGCTCCCACTCTTCGGAGGCCAGCGGTCCCGCCTTCAGCAGGACGCGGTCGGAGACGGCGATCTTGCCGATGTCGTGCAGGAAGGCGACGTTCTCGACCGCCGCGAGGCGCTGGGCGGGCCAGCCCAGCTCGCGGCCCAGCAGCGCCATGTAGGCGGCCACCCGGCTGGCGTGGCCCAGGGTGTAGTAGTCCTTGGCGGAGAGCGCCGAACTCAAGGCTCGCAGGTTGCCGAGGTGGAGGTTCTTGACCTCCTCGTAGAGCTGGGCGTGTTCGAGTGCCAGCGTCACGAGCCGGCCGATCGCCTCGGCTGTGGCGATCTCTTCTTCTGTGAACCGTCGCTCGACATGGTCGAGCAGGTCGACCAGGCCGATGACCTTGTCGCGGGCGATCAGGGGCAGCGAGACACAGCTGCGCTGACCGTAGTTGCGCATCACCTCGCGCTCAGCCTCGTTGAGTCGCGTGTCGTCGAGGCTGGCCACGGTGACGGCGCGCCGCGTCTCGACGGCCAGCCGCTCGCCGGTCCAGTCCCTCAGGCGGAACTCATGGCCCACCCAGGTAGCGTCGTAGACGCCGTCGAGGGCGGCGGCCACGCAGACCATGCGCTCGGCGCCCTCGAGCCGGTAGATGTCGCAGTCGGGGATGCGCAAGGAGGCGCTCAGGCGCCGCGCGGCCGATTGCAGGACCTCGCCGATCTCGAGGGTCGAGGCCAGCTCGAGGCTCGTGTCGAGCAGCAGCTGGTAGCGCTTCTCGGCGCCGTCGAGGCGCCGTTGCAGCTCGGCAGAGCCGTGATCGCCCACTTGCGACGCGAGAGCCTCGAGGTCGTCAAGCAGGAAGCGGCGCTGGTTGCTCGGCGTGCGCCGGCAGACGAGCTTGCCGGAGTCGGCCCAGCGGCGCACGGTGTTCACGCTGACGCCCAGCAGGTCGGCAGCCTGCTGCACGCGCAGCCATGGGGAGCTCGAAGCCTTGACGCTCATCCTTAGCGATATCGGCAGGGGAGAGCGATTCCTAACCAACTCTGCCAGTCACGGCGGCAGCCGACTCGGCCCGGACGGGGAGCCCTGCGGGTGGTTTCGAGCGGCGCAACCCCGCGGCCAGACGGTGCGCGAAAGGACGGGGCCTCTCGCTGGTCGGTTGAGGTCGACGATCGATCCATCCTCTGCCCGAATCCTCAGGAACCGCCCGGCGAATCGCAAGCTTAGGCCTCTACGCTCCTGGCATCGTCACCGCTCAGCGGGTGGCCGGCAAGCGAAGGTCGGATCGCCTCACTGAGCGGGCACCGTCGTCGCGTGTAGGGAGGTTTGTCGTGAGAGAACTGGACTTCGCAGAGGTGCGCGCCGCCGGACTGCCCGCGATCGTCGAGCTGGCACAGGTGACCTACGAGTACCGGCCCCTCCCTGATGATGTCGCCGTCTACCTCGCTCCTGCCCGCCGGCCCTACATGGGCACGACCCATCGCATGCCCGCAACGGGCTGGGTTCACCGGCAGGGCTGCGTCTGCCCCTACTGCCGGACGCGGGTGCAAGCCCTGCCGTGAAGCCCGATGTCGCCGCGTCGCCGCCGCGGCGTGAACTGCGGCCGGCCGTCGCGCGGGACAGACGATTCACAGCGAGTTCACAGCGGGCTCCGAGCTGCCGTTCAGCCGGCGGTGCGATACTGCATGGCAGGAGGTGGTCAAGAGTGGATTCGGACAATGCGGCGAAACGCATCCTGGTCGTCGACGACGAGCCGTCGATCGTCGACGCTGTGGCTACGTCGCTGCGCTACGAAGGATTCGACGTGGATGAGGCGGCTTCGGGGCGCGCCGCCCTGGACTCGGCCAAGGAGCGATCCCCCGACCTGATCGTGCTCGACATCATGCTGCCCGACTTCGACGGCCTGGAAGTGACACGGCGGCTGCGGGCGCTGGGCATCGAGGCCCCGGTGCTCTTTCTGACGGCGCGCGATTCCCTGCGCGACCGGATCGCCGGGCTCTCGGTCGGCGCCGACGACTACGTCACCAAGCCGTTCGCCCTGGCCGAGATCGTCGCCCGCACGCGGGCGATCCTGCGCCGCACATCGGGCGCGCCCGAGAGGGACCAGTCGCTTTGTTTCGCCGATCTCGAGATGGACGAGGCCGTCCACGAAGTGCGCCGGGCCGGTGTGCCGATCCAGCTGACCGTCACCGAGTACAACCTGCTGCGCTTCTTTTTGCTGAATCCGCGCCACGTGCTGTCGAAGATGGAGATCCTCGACCACGTCTGGCATTACGACTTTCAGGGCAACGCCAACGTCGTCGAGACCTACGTCGGCTACCTGCGCAAGAAGCTCGATCGGTACGGACCGCAGCTCATCCACACGATCCGCCAGGTCGGCTACATCCTGCGCGAAGACACCGTTTAGGGGCGCGGGGTGTCGCTGCGCGGCCGTCTGCTGCTCGCCGTCGGCGCCGTCGCCCTGGTCGCGCTGGTCGCGGCCGACGTGACGACGTATTCGCTGCTACGGTCGTTCCTCTATTCGCGCGTCGATCAGACTCTCGACACCATCTACTTGTCTGTCGCACCCCGGCTGCAGGGAGCTCGCGTGCCGCCGTCGGGTTCGCTGCGCAACCCTCCCCAGCCGTCTCCCGGTTCCCTGGCGAGCCTGGCGCCGGGCACGTTCGTGCAGGAACGCTCCTCGACGGGAGCCATCGTGCCCAGCATAGGCCAGCCGGCGATCGCGCCGGGCGGCAAGACCTTCACGCCGCGCTTGCCGGCGCGCATCGCTACGTCCGCCGCTCAGGACCGCGGTGGTTCCGCCGTCTACTTCACCGTGAGCTCCACGCAGGGGGGCGGCCCCCAGTTTCGCGTGCGCGCCGCCACACTGGAAGGCGGACGCCAGCTCATCGTCGCCACGCCGCTGGGCGACACCGTCGGCACATTGCAGCGCCTGCTGGCAGTCGAGCTTGCCGTGACGGCCGCCGCCCTGCTGGCCGCCGGCCTGCTCGGCTGGTGGCTGGTGCGCGTCGGTCTGCGGCCGCTGCGTGCCATGGAGCGTTCGGCGGACGCGATCGCCGCCGGCGAGCTCGATCAGCGCGTCGCCGGCGAGAACGACAGGACCGAGGTGGGGCGGCTGGCCCGCGCCCTGAATGTGATGCTGGAGCGCATTCAGACGGCGTTCGTCGAACGGGACGCCACAGAGGCGGATCTGCGCGCCTCGGAGGAGCGCATGCGCCACTTCGTGGCCGACGCGTCGCACGAGCTGCGTACACCGCTGGCGGCGGTCTCGGCCTACGCCGAGCTGTTCGAACGTGGAGCCAGCCAGCACGAAGCCGACCTGGGCCGCGTCATGAGCGGCATCCGCGCCGAGAGTGGTCGCATGAAGGCGCTGGTCGAAGATCTGCTGCTCCTGGCCAGACTCGACGAAGGTCGCCCCATCGAGATGGAGCCTGTCGAGCTCGTCGGCCTGGCCGCCGAAGCGCTGCAGACGGCCCAGACGGTCGGCGCGGCCTGGCCGGTGCGGCTCGACGCCCGCCGGCCCGTCGAGATCATGGGCGACCGCGATCGCTTGCGCCAGGTGCTGGACAACCTGCTCGTCAACGTGCGCACGCACACGCCGCCGGGCACCTCGACGACGGTCACGCTCTCGCTGGTCGACGACGTCGCCGTGGTGGAGGTCGCAGACGACGGTCCCGGGCTCGACGGCGAGCAGGCGGCCCAGGTCTTCGAACGGTTCTACCGGGCCGATCCCTCTCGTTCCCGCGTCCACGGAGGGGCGGGCCTGGGTCTTGCCATCGTCCAGGCCATCGTCACTGCTCACGGCGGCACGATCAGCGCCGACGCCGCGTCCGGCGGTGGGGCGCTCTTCACCATTCGCCTGCCGGCCGCGTAACTGCGCAGATCCGCGAGCGGACGACTCGAGGCACGCGACCACCGGTTCACGGCACGATCGCCGCGCCGGTCCTGTCCGCCGCGCGAGTCACAGCAAGTTCCCAGCGCCATCGCTGCCCGGCCACAGGCTCACCAGGTAGTACTTGCCATGCACTCACGAGACGCTTCGGGCCGTACGGCGACACGGGGCCTGCAAACGACGTCGCGACCAGCGCGAAAGGAGCGCAGTGAAGAACGGTTCGGGCCGGCTGCCACAGCGTCTGCGCGACGCGCGACCGTCACGGCGCTCGACTCCTGCGCGCACATCCCGCGCGCAGCGCCGGCCGTGAGCAGCTCCGACGTCATCCTCGCCGCCACCGCCATCGCGCGTACCTACCGGCGCGGCGACATCGCCCTGCCGGTCCTCTACGGTCTCGATCTGCAGGTCCGCCGCGGCGAGTGGGTGGCCTGCACGGGGCGCTCCGGATCGGGCAAGTCGACCCTGCTGCACGTCCTCGGTCTGCTCGACAGCGCCGACGGCGGCAGCTACCTGCTGGCCGGCCACGACGTCAGCGACTTAGACGACGCCGCTCGCGCCGGCCTGCGCAACCAGCTGCTGGGCTTCGTCTTTCAGCTCCACAACCTGCTGCCCCGCACCAGCGCCTTAGAGAACGTGGCCACGCCGCTGATCTACCGCGGCGTGCGCCGCGCCGAGCGCCTGCGGCGCGCCCGGGCGGCTCTGGAGGCGGTGGGCCTGGCCGACCGCGCCGACCACGACCCCTCGCAGCTCTCGGGCGGCCAGATGCAACGCGTGGCCATCGCCCGGGCCCTGGTCGGCGACCCCGAGCTGCTGCTGGTCGACGAGCCCACCGGCAACCTCGATCTGGCGGCCACCAACGACGTGCTCCAGCTGCTGGATGCCGTCCACGCCCAGGGTCGCACGATCGTCATGATCACCCACGAAGAAGACGTCGCCGCCCACGCCGACCGGCGGTTGGTGCTGCGCGACGGCGGACTGCACGACGAAGAGTCGATGGAGGGACAACGATGACGTTACT
>PLTW01000248.1 GCA_003164655.1 Actinomycetota bacterium | reverse complement strand
GCGCCCGCTTTAGCCGGCGGCGGCGGGCGCCTGGTCGTCGGCGCCGGGCACGATCAGGCGCAGGCGCACGATCTTGGCCACGGCCTCCTGGCGCGAGTTCACCTCGAGCTTGCGGTACAGCGAGGAGACGTTGTTCTGGACCGTCTTTTTGGAGATGAACAGATCGCCGGCGATCTGCGCCAGACTGTGCGAGGTGGGCAGCACGCAGAGGATCTCGTACTCGCGGTCGGTGATGCCCAGGCGGCGGCGGTCGCGGCGGCTGATCTCCTCGTGAACCGCCGTGATGCCGTTGCGCAGCTCGTCGGCCACGGCCTCGCCGAAGGCCAGGCCGCCGTGGCAGATGAGGTCGATGGCGGCAAAGAGCTGGGCCGGATGGCAGTCCTTGGCCAGATAGCCGTAGGCCCCCGTCGAGACCGCCCGAAACAGCGCCTCCTGGTCCCAGAAGGCGCTCAGCACCAGGACGCGCGCCTGGTAGCCGTTGCTGCCCAGGCCGTGCAGCACCATGAAGCTGTCGCCGTCGGGCAGGTTGAGATCGAGCAGCACGAGGCTGCCCGGGTAGCGGGCGGCCAGCCCGAGGGTCTGGGCGGCGCTGGCGGCCTCGCCGACGACGCCGTAGCCGGCCGATTCCAGCAGGCTGCGCAGGCCGTGGCGAAACAGCTCCAGGTCGTCGGCGATGATGATCTGACAAGTGGCAGCGGGGCCTGAGCTGGTCAGGGCGTCGCTCACGGAAGCCAGAGTAACCGCTAAGGCAGGAGAAGCAGCCGGCCCGCCGTTGCCCGCCGGGCAGGCCTCCCCGCCCGGCGCCGGAGACGCGAAAGCGCGCTTCTCACTCAATGAGTCTCACCTTCCGCAGCGTCTGCGGGCGCCGCCGGATGCCGCCCGGGTCTCACGTCACGCGCCGCCGGCCTCGCCGACTGCCGGCAGCGAACTCAGATCGAGCTCCTGGGCCGGCAGCAGCCGCAGGCCGGGCTGCTGCGCCGGCAGCAGGCGCTGACCCAGCTCCTGGGCCGGCACCGGCTTGCCGTAGAGATATCCCTGTGCCGCGGTGCAGCCGTGGTCGCACAAGAAGGCGACTTGCTCGGGGGTCTCGACGCCCTCGGCGATGACCGTAATGCCGAGGTCGTCGGCCAGGTCGATCACCGCCCGGCAGACGGCCGCGGCGTTGCGCGCTTCGGGCAGCCGGCCGACGAACGAGCGGTCGATCTTGAGGCGATTGATGGGCAGCTCGCAGAGGTGGGCCAGCGAAGAGTAGCCGGTGCCGAAATCGTCGAGCGCCACCATGACCCCGAGGTCGGCGATCTTCTCGAGAGTGCGCGCCGCCGCTCGCTGATCGACGAGGATCGCCGTTTCGGTGACCTCGAGCTCGAGCTGTGCGGCGGCGAGGCCCGACTCGGCGAGCGCCGCGGTGACGGTCTCGACAAGATCGCCCTGGCGCAGCTGATGCGCCGAAACGTTGACGCCCAGGCACAACCGGCGGCCGCTGACGCGCGTCCAGGCCGCGACCTGCGCGCAGGCGGTGCGCAGCACCCAGGCGCCAATCGGCACGATCAGACCGCTCGTCTCGGCCATGGGGATGAACTGGTCGGGTCCGACCAGACCACGTTCGGGGTGGCGCCAGCGCACCAGCGCCTCGCAACCGACGACGCGGCCGTCGATCATGTCGACCTGCGGCTGGTAGAAGACCTCGAGCTGCTCCTTGGCGAGCGCCCGGTGCAGGTCGCCGGCCAGCGCGAGCCGCGCATCCGTCCCGGCGCCGAGCGCCTCGGCATAGAAGCGGGCGCCTTCGCCGCCCTGTTCCTTGGCGCTGCGCAGCGCGCTCTCGGCGTGGCTGAGCAGTGCGTCGGCCTCGCGCCCATTCGCGGGAGAGAGCGCCGCGCCGATGCTGGCCGTGAGCCAGACCTCCCGGCCGTCGACCAGCCAAGGTGTCGCAAAGCAGTTGTGCACGCGCTCGCAGAGAGCGAGAGCATCGTCGCTCTTGGCCAGCGACGGGGCCAGCACGGCGAACTCGTCGCCGGCCCAGCGGGCGATCGTGTCGCGTTCACGCACGTTGAGGCGCAGACGTTCGCCGATCATCGCCAGAAGTCGGTCGCCGGCGGCGTGTCCCAGAGCCTCGTTGACGGCGCTGAAGCCGTTGATGTCGACGATCGTGACCAGCGACCTGAGCCCCGAGCGGGTCGCCTCGGCGAGCACCCGCCGCAGGCGGTCGCGCAACAGCCCACGATTGGGCAAGCTGGTCACCGTGTCCGAGAACGAGAGCCGCTCGATCAGGGCTTCGCTGCGCCGGTTCTCGGTGACGTTTCGGGCCAGGCAGACCCCGCCGGTGATGACTCCGGACGCGGCGCGCAGCGGCGCGACCTCGCACTCGAACCAGTGCTCCTCGCCGGATCTGGTGCGCAGCGGACCGTTGTAGACGGCCGGCTCGCCGGAAAGCGCCGCGCGGCAGGCGTCGAGCAGACTCGACAGGTTCTCGTAGCTCAGCTTCTGACCGATGATCTCGCGCGATTCGTGACCCGTGCACTCGCTCCAGCGCTCGTTGACCTCGAGAGCGATGAGCTCGGAGTTGAAGACCAAAATGCCCAGGGGCGACTGCTCGAAGAGAATGCGCAGACGGTCTTCGGAGCCGCGCAGGGCGGCTTCGGTGGCGACCTGGGCGCTCACGTCACGCAGCACCAGCACGGAGCTCAGCCTGCTGCCGTCGCGGTCGCTCAGGGCAGTCTGGCGCACGTGGTAATGACGTGCCTCGCCGGCCAGGGTCAGCTCGATGACCTGGCTGGACCACTCCTGCCCGACGGCGTTCACATGATGCGGCATGGCGGCGATGCGCGACGAAAGCCAGCCGAACCGCTCGGCGTCGAGCGCCGAGGCCGTCGCGGCGCTCTCCGCGGCCAGCAGCTCGCGCCCGGCGGCGTTGGCGCTGGCCAGAGCGCCGCCCTCGGTCAGGACGAACACGGCGTCGCTCATCGCCTCCAGGGTGTGCCGCTCCGAGGCCACCCGGGCATCGGCGGCGCGCAGGCCGGGCAGTGCCCAGAGGACCGGCGGCACGCCGAGCGCGACGGCGATGACACCCGCGTGGATGCCGGGCAGGACGACCAGCCCGAGCATGCACAGGACCTGCACGCCGAGCACGATACCGAGACCAACGAAAGCGGCCAGCGCCTGCGCGGCGTGCAGGCGCAGGCCGCGTCGCATCTCGAAGACGAGCAGGCCGGCGGTGGCGACGATCAAGCAATAGTAGACGCCGTCCTGGGTCCAGAAGAGCGGCCCGTCGGCCGCGCCGACGCTCTCGTGCGTGAAGCTGAGCGCGGTCAGCCCGTGACCCGACAGGTAGACGAGTCCGGGGTCGACGGCGACGGCGGCCACCAGCGCCGCCGAGCCGCCGATCAGCAGCGCCGCGGCGGGACGGCTGAAAAGCCGGCGCACGCCGGCAAAGCGTGCCGCAAAGAGAATGACGAGGGCCATCGAGAGGGTGCTGCCCATGATCTCCCAGAGCGCCGCCCAGCGCAGTACCCAGGCCTCGCCGGAACCGCGAAAGAGAAGCGCCGCACACAAGGCACCGACGGCGTTGGTCGCCAGGAAGAGAGCGAAGAAGCGCCGGCCGGCGAAGCGCGAGCGACGCCAGGCGTAGAAGGCTTCGCCGGCCAGGAGCAGAGCGGTGAGGGCCATCACCAGGGTGTTGATCGACTGCTGCCCCATGCTTCTTGCCTTTCGCGTTGTGACCGGCCGCCTGTGCGACGTGCCGGCCGGTGCGCGCTGCGGCCGTGCGTCCCGTCGTCGCGGCCGGGGCGGTCGGGAGAGCCGCAGAGGCTTTCCCTCCAGCGTAAGAACATCGACTCGGGCCTTCCCGGGGCGCAGGGACGATGGCGCACACTCCGGGGCGCGACGCGTTGGGCCTGTCGTGGCGCACTCTTGCAGGCGCGACGCGTTGGGCTCGCGGTCGCCGCGCCAGGTGCTCGGGCACGGCGTCGGCCGGCGCAAAGAAGGCGCCTCTCGGCGTGCTCCCTACCGGCCGGCCTGGGTCCGGGCCGCCTCGAGCAGCCCGGCGAGCACCACCAGGACGCCCGGCGTGGCGTCGACCCAGACGTCGGCCTCGTCCCGGACTTGCCGTGGCGTTTCGTCGGTGAGAGCGGCGACGGCGAGGGCCAGGCGTTTCGCGGGCGTCTCAGCGGGGGGCGCCACCGTCCGCGCGTCGCCCGGGCCGGCCGGCGCGGCTTCGGCGGCCCACGCGTGGATCGCCGCGAAGCCGGTGCAATCGGTGAGGTCGTCGCCCAGAAAGACCGCGCTGCGCAGCGCGGTCTCGCCGCGGCCGCCGGCCTGCAGAAGGCGCCGCACCGCGGTCCCTTTGTCCACCGGTTCGGGTGGGCGCAGCTCCACCAGAAAATGCCCTGTGGCGACCGCCAGTCCGAGCGCGCGCGCCGGCCCGAGGATCTCGGCCTCGAGAATGGCCAGGGTCGCCGCGGGATCGGGCGCCTGGCGGTAATGCAGATCGAGCATGGGACCTTTGTTTTCGATCACGAGGCCGAGGGTTTCGGCATCGAGCCCGCTGACGCGGCGGGCCATCTTCTGGACCCTGTCGACGTAGCCCGCGGCCGCGGGGTCGCGGACGACCGTACCGTCGGGCGCCAGCAGGTCGAAGCCGTGCAGACCGACATAGGTGGCCTCTGCGACGCCGACCATGGCCGCGGCCTGCCGCACGTCGCGGCCCGTGATGAAGGCCAGCAGGCCGAGGCGCGGCGCGAGCGCCTCGAGCGCCGCGCGAAACGCCGCGGGCACGACGGCGTCGTACGGGTCGGCGACGATCGGCGAGATGGTGCCGTCGATGTCGCACAGAAGAGCGCCGGCGCCCGGCTCGTCTGCGACCGCCTGCAGTGCCGCGGCGAGCGAGCCGGCGCCGCGCAGGATCAGGGCGCCGGCGCCGGCGCCCGGAGCGGACGCGCCGGGGTGGCGGGCCGGGTCCGCCGGGTCTGGCAGCGCTTCTTTCATGACGGCGGTCAGCCTACCGGAAACGCCCGCCCGGCGTCTCGCCTGCTCGTCGGCAGTCGGCGATTGTCATGGGTTTCGGCCTTGGAGTAAGGTTTGTCCAGTTGTCGGCGAGCACGAGGCGGGAGAACCATGGCAGACGCACCGGGATCGAGCGCACACGCCGGGGGGGCGCCCGACGCCGGCGCAGTCGAGGCCGCCGCCGCCGCCGCGAGCGCCGCCGCCGCGGCCGCCACGCCTGCTGAGCAGAAGGTGCCATCCGTCGAGCGCGCCGACCCCTATCTCAAGTCCATGCTCCTCGGCCTGATCGAGGACAGCTACCTGCACACCGGCACCTTCACGCAGTTCGCCGCCGAGATCCTCCAGGTCATTGCCTACGCGGCCACGGTGCCGGTCGCCTTCACCGAGGGCTTTCTGCGCGCCTACCTGTCGATCGATCGCATCGAGGAGACCGAAGAGGGCCGCATCAAGATCGTCCCCAAGGTCGGGGCCAGCGAGGAAGACTGGATCAAGGACGTCGATGCGATCACCGCCCAGGTCGACCCGAGCGCCGTCTTCAACCCCGTCGTGCGCTCCAAGCTGAGCGCCGTCCACGAGGCTTCCAGCAAGGTTATGAAGTACGACCTGAACACGCTCACTACCCTCGACGATGGCCAGCTCATGGATGTCCTGCGGCAGATGCAACACGAATCCGAGGAGCTCGAACAGGAAGAGGAACAACCGGGCACGGTCGACTCGTCGCGCGACTACATCCGCGCCAAGCTCGACACCATCCGCAAGAACGTGCGCGCCTTCCAGGCCCAGCAGCGGCACTCCGACGACGTGGTCGACGAGGGTCTGAACGAGTTCGACGACGAGGGTCTGAGCGAGCTCGACGACCCCTCGTCCGGCGCCGCCGGCGACCCGCCGCCCGCCTGAAAGGTCCGCTCGGGGGCGCTGGCGGGCAGGATTGCGCCGCCGGGCGACCAATTGGTCAGGGTGAGATGACGAACTTCTCAGACAGGCTGGCCGAAAGCATCCTCAGCCGGCGCAGCGGCGTGTGTGTGGGGATCGACCCCGACCTCTCGCGGCTGCCCGACCACCTGCGCGCGGCTTACGCCGGGCGTGTCGCCGAGCTGGGCGACGCGGGGGCCGTGGCGGCCTGCTTCTCCGAGTTCGCCAGCGGCGTCATCGACGCGGTCGCCGACGTCGTCGCGGCCGTCAAGCCTCAGGCGGCCTTCTTCGAGCAGTACGGCGCGCCCGGCTGGGAGGCGCTACGGCGCGTCGTCGCCTGCGCCCACGAGCACGACCTGCCGGTGATCCTCGACGCCAAGCGCGGCGACATCGGTTCGACCTCGGCCGCCTACGCGGCCGCCGTGTTCGGCGGCGCGCCGGCCCTGGCCGGCGCGCCGTTGCCGGGCCTCGCGGCCGACGCGGTCACCGTCAATCCCTACCTCGGCGACGACGCCCTCGCGCCGTTCCTCGAGCGCTGCGACCAGGGCAAGGGAGTGTTCGTGCTGGCCCGCACCAGCAACCAGGGCGCGGCGAGCCTGCAGGAACGCGACTGCGACGGGCGGCCCCTCTACCTGCACGTGACCGACATGATCGCCCGTCTCGGCGCGCGGTACGTGGGCGCGCACGGGTACAGCGACGTGGGAGCGGTGGCCGGCGCCACCGCTCCCACGTCGCTTGCCGCCGTGCGCGCCGCCCTGCCGCACGCCTTCCTGCTCGTGCCGGGCTTCGGCGCCCAGGGCGCCGGCCCCGAGGCCCTCGCGGGCCTTGCGTCGGGCGACGCGAGAGGCTACGTGGTCAACGCATCACGATCCATCATCTACGCCTGGCGGGAACGCGGCGGCGACTTCCGGAGCGCCGCTGCCGCCGCGGCTGCCGAGATGCGCGACGCGATCGGGGGCTTCTGATGGACGACGACAAGACTCGGCGCAGCCTGCCCGGCGACGACCCCGGGGCGACCGGCCCACTCTGGCCGCCCGTCGACGACGACCTGCTCGGCGGAGACGATGATCTTGCCCGCACACGCGGCGCCCGTCCGGTCCGCAAGCGGGGCGGGGGGCGTTCCGACGCCGCTCGTCTCGGCAGCGCGCCCGACCTTGAGTCGACGGTCGTGCTGCAGCAGGGCACGCCCGGCCGCCGCCAGGGCGCCGATCCCACCAGAGTCGCCTCCGACGGCGCCCGCGACTGGCTCGGCGAGCCACTGCCGGTGGCTCCGGCGCCGCCGCGCGTGCGTGCCGGACGGCTGCGCCGGCGTGGCTCCGGCCTGTCCTGGCCGCGTATCGTCGCCCCGGTCGTGCTGCTGGCGGCGGTCATCGTCGTGGTCACGCTCGGCGTGCACGCGGGCGTGCTGGACAACAAGGCGAAGCCGACGGTCGGCCATCCGGTCGCCTCGACGTCGCCCATCAAGGGCAAGTCGACGTACGTGTACTACCGGGTCCGCAAGGGCGACACCATGTCGACGATCGCCGCCAAGTACAACCTCACGCTCGACGAGCTGCTGGCCCTCAACCCCCGCGCCAGCTCGAGTACGATCGCGATCGGCGAGAAGCTGAAGGTCCCCAGGCTCAAGTAGGTCCCGCTCGGCGCGGTCG
>PLTW01000161.1 GCA_003164655.1 Actinomycetota bacterium | reverse complement strand
GCCCGCCGCCGGCCAGTCTTGGGCCGCTCTCCCCGCCGGCCAGTCTTGCGCCGCTCGCCCCGCCGGCGCGACAGAGCGCCCGCCGGCCGCGGCGGTGCGAGCCGCCCCTGGGTCCGTCCGGGGTACCGCGCCGGCGGTCGTTCTGCGCCTGCGCCCGGGCGAGGAGCCGGTCACCCGGCAAGGCATCGATGCCTTGTGCCTGGATCTGCGAGCCGGCGACGACCTCGAGCTCGTCGCTGCGGCCCGGACAGCCGCTGGCCGCGGCGGCCTTCCGGTACGGGTGCGCTCGCCCGAGGTGCTGTTCGACGCCGACGAGCCCTGGGCCGCGGCCGTGGCGGCCATGGGATGGGATGCCGCATATGCCCGTCACGTCGCGGCGCTTACCTGGGCGGACACGGTGTTTCTGGAGTACCCGCTGCAGGGGCTGAACTCGCTGGCCGGGGGGCTCTTCGGCGCCGCCGGCCTGGTGTGCGCCCCCGAGATGTCGCTCGACGATCTCGCTCAGGTGGCGACCGCCGCGGCCGCACCGCTGGTCGAGGCGCTCGTCTTTGGCCGCGAACAGGTACTGGTGAGCCGCGACACGCTTGGTCTCGCCGAAGGGCTCGGCGTCCAGGCGCGGGGGTCCGGTGAGGCAGCGACGCTCGCCCTGACACTGACCGACGCCCGCGGCTACGCGTTCCCGGTGCTGGTCGCCGCGGGCGAGACGCGCGTCTTCAACTCGCGGGTGACGAACCTGTGCGGCCGGCTTGCCGAGCTCGTGGCGGCCGGCGTGCGGGGAGCGATCGTCGTGCAGGCCGACTTGAGCGACGACGAGCGCCGCGCCATTTCCCGCGGCGGCCTCGGCGGACTCGCGGCCTGCGACGACCGCGAGCGGTTCACCACGGGCCATCTGTACCGCGGAGTCGCCTGACCGGGCGCGTGACGAAGTCACGCCTGCCTGAGCGGCGACGACGCAGTTGCTCGACGGATTACGGGGTCGTGCTCGGCGACGGCTGAGGCCCGAGCTCGAGGTGCACGAGCGCGCCGATCTCGAGGCTCGCACCGGCGGCCGGCGACTGCGAAAGTACCGATCCGCCGCCGCCGGCCGGGAGATCGCTGCCCAGCCCGGCGGCGCCCAACGCGGCCTGGGCGTCTGCCGCAGTCAGACCCGTCAAGCCCGGCACGATGACGGTCGTGTCGCTGCCCTGCACGACGATCGTCACCGCTCCCTGGCTCCCGGCCCCGGCGGCCGGATCCTGGCGCACGACCGTGCCGGGCGCCCCCCCGGTGCCGGTGGCGCCGTCGTAAACGACCGTCGCCGCAAAGCCCGACGCGCGCAGCGCCTGCTGGGCAGCGGCGCGGAACTGCCCGACGACATCGGGCACGACGAGCAGCGGACCGCTACCGACCCGCAGAGTGACCGCCGAACCCTGCAGGATGGTCTGGCCGCCGGCCGGCGACTGGTCGAGCACGACGCCTTGCAGCCCGGGGTCGCCGGGCACCTCGACGATCTGCGCACAGAGCTGCTCGGCGGCCAGCCGCGTCTGGGCGGTGGTGAGGCGCAGACCGGTCAGACCGGGCACGCTCACCGGCAGCGGGCCGTGGAGCGTGCAGCTCTGAACGGGCGCCTGCCCGGCGAAGTAGAAGCACTTGAGACGCTCGGGGCACCATCTGGTCGCCAGGTCGCCGGTGCGTGCGCAGACGACCGCCGGCGTGACCGGCGGCAGCGTGAACGAGGGGAACGACCGCGCCGGTACGCCGGCCAGGGCGGCGGCCGCAAAACGGCCCCAGATCAGCGCCGGGAAGGTGCCGCCGGCCACCCTGATGCCGCGCACGACCATCTCCTTTTGCGAGCCCGGATACCCAACCCAGACGGCCGCCGCCAGGGCGGGTGTGTAGCCGCAGAACCAGGCGTCGGCATAGTTGGTCGTGGTGCCGGTCTTGCCGGCCGCCGGCCGGCCGATCGCCGCCGCCTGTCCCGTGCCGCGGGCGATCACCTGCTGCAGGATCGAGGTCTCGAGGCCGGCCTGCCAGGGCTGCAGCACGCGGGCGCGCACCAGGGTGTTGCGCAGCAGGACGTCGCCGTGGTCGTCGGTGACCCGGGTGATCGAGATCGGCGCCGGCTGGCCGTCGTTGGTCGGCATCGTGCCGCTCAGGCGCTCGCCGCCGTCGGCGAGGGTCGCGTAGGCGTTGGCCATCTCGAGCGGGCTGACGCCGGTCGTGAGGCCGCCGAGCGCGATCGACGGGTTGTCGCCGATCGGACTGGTGATACCCATGTCGGCGGCCATGGTGGCGATGTTGTCGGCGCCCACCATCATCGACAGATCGGCGTAGACCGTGTTGTCGGACTCGACCGTGGCGTTGGCCAGCGTGATCTTGCCGGCGTAGCCTCCCGAGTACGTGCCGACGCGCCACACCGAACCTTTGCCCAGGGCGATCGCCTTCGGCTCCGAGACGAAGACGCTCGCCGGCGACATGCCCTGACGAATGGCGGCCGCCAGGGCGAACGGCTTGAACGCCGAGCCCGGCTGACGCCGGCCGTCGACGGCCAGGTTGAACTGTTGCCGGCGAAATTCACGGCCGCCCACCAGAGCCTTGACCTCGTCCGAGTGGGGGTCGATGGCGACGATCGCCACGGCCGGGTCGCCGGGTCGCCCCAGTATCTCCGTGGCGGCCCGGTCGGCGTCGCGCTGCATGCGGGGATCGAGGGTCGTATAGACGCGCAGGCCGCCGCCAAAGGCGGTCTGGGCGCCGAACTCCTGGACCAGCTGCCTGATCACGTACTCGACGAAGTAGGGCGCGATGTGGCTCGTGGGCAGGCCGCGAGGATGCCGCGGCAGCGGCGCGTGCGCCGCTGCCGCGGCATCCCCCGCCGAGATCATCCCCTGGGCGCGCATGGCGTCGAGCACTTGACCGCGGCGGACGCGGGCGGCCGTCGGGTCGACGAACGGGTCGTCGCCGCCCGGGTCGTGGATGATGCCGGCCAGCAGGGCCGCTTGCGGCAGGCTGAGGCGACGCGCGCTCGTGCCGAAGAACGTGCGCGCCGCCATCTCGATGCCGTACGCGCTCTCGCCGAAGTAGATGGTGTTGAGGTAATCGGTGAGGATCTCGTCCTTGGACCAGCGCTTCTCGAGCTGATAAGCGAGCACCGCTTCGTGGATCTTGCGCGACACGGTGTCGGCGGTGCGCTGGCCGAGGGGCAGGTAGGCGTTCTTGATGAACTGCTGGGTGATGGTCGATCCGCCCTGCACGCTGTGGCCGGCGAGCAGGTCGGTGCCCAGCGCCCGGGCGATGGAGAGGTAGTCGATGCCCTGGTGCTGGTAGAAGCGCCGGTCCTCGATGGCCACCACGGCCTGCTTGACCACCGGTGCGATCTCGTCTGAGGAGACGATCACCCGGCTCTGATCGCCGCGCAGCACTGCGAGAAGGTGCGGCCGGCGCGAGCCGTCGAAGATGTAGGTGTTGCGGGTGATGGGCTGGTGGGCCGCGATGTCGAGTCTCGGCAGGTCCTTGGTGACTGCCGACATGCCGGCTTGGACCGTGACCCCGGCGACTCCCAGCATGGCCGCGACGACGCCCAGCACCACCGCCGCGACGATCGTGCGCCGGTCACTGTGTCTGCCCCTCGCCCTGCGACGCCCTGCCCTCATAGGCCCTGTTTCGGCTGATTGGGGCCGCTCCCATAGCCCCGCGCCCGCGAGCGGCCGGCGAGCGCCGGTCGTGACCGCGGAGCGCTGTGGTATCATCCGCGGCGCCATGGCAGACCAGCGGCTCATCGACGATCTCGCGGTCGGCACCGTCGAGGTGCTGCCCGACGGCGCCCTGTCGGCCAAGCTCACCGCCGCCGAGCGCGAGGGCCGGCCGCTGCGCGTCAAGCTCGGCGTCGATCCCACGGCGCCCGACCTTCACCTGGGTCACACGGTGGTCCTGAACAAGCTGCGCCAGTTCCAGGACGCCGGGCATGTCGCCGTGCTCATCATCGGCGACTACACGGCTCGCATCGGCGATCCCTCGGGGCTGTCCAAAACGCGCCCCCGCCTCGATCCGGCGGTCATCGACGCCAACGCGCGCACCTATCAGGAGCAGGCCTTCCACATTCTCGACCCCGATCCCGCGCGGCTCGAGGTGAGGTTCAACGGCGAGTGGCTGGCGACGCTCACCATGGAGCAGCTCTTCGAACTGACGGCCACGACCACGGTGGCCCGCATCCTGGAGCGCGACGACTTCGAGAAGCGCTTCAACGCCCACCAGCCGATCTCGATGCTCGAGATGCTCTACCCGCTCGCCCAGGGCTACGACTCGGTGGCGGTCCGCTCAGACATCGAGCTGGGCGGCACCGAGCAGAAGTTCAACCTCTTCATGGGCCGCGACCTGCAGCAGTACTTCGGTCAGCAGCCGCAGGCCATCATGACCGTCGGCATTTTGCCCGGCACCGACGGCGTCGAGCGCATGAGCAAGTCGCTGCGCAACTACATCGGCGTCACCGAAGACCCGCGCGACGTCTACGGCAAGGTCATGAGCATCCCCGACCAGGTGATCATGACCTACTTCCGCCTGCTCACCGCCCACCACGCCGACGAGATCGCCGCCCTCGACGCCGGACTCGCCGGCGGCGCTCTCAACCCGCGCGATCTCAAGGCGCGGCTGGCCCGCGAGATCCTGACGAGGCTGCGCGGCGTCGAGGCGGCGACCGCGGCCGAAGAGCACTTCGACAAGGTGTTCCGCCGCCACGAGGCCGCCGACGATCTGCAGGAGCTGGCTCTCGTTCCCGGCGACCTCGAGGACGGGCGCGTGTTTTTGCCCAAGGTCATGGAGCGCTGGTTCGGCGCCACCCGCTCCGAGTGGCGGCGGCGCATCGAACAGGGCGGCGTCAGCCTCGACGGCGAGCCCGTGGCCGAGCTCGCGGTGCCGCTCGCGGCGCTCGCCGGGCGGCGCCTCAAAGCCGGCAAGTCGGCCGCGGCGCAGGGTCTGATCAAAGGCCTCTGAACCGCGCCGGCTAGCGGCGGCGCAGGGCGGCGTCGACCTTGGCGAGCAGCTCGTCGCTGCCGCGACAGACGTTCTCGGCGTAGGGTCCCAAAGCGGCGCGCTCGAAGACGTTCATGGCCGGGTCGGCGAACTCGTGCAGGAACGAATCGTCGAGCCCGAGGTCGAGCCGTTCCCAGATGAACGACGACTGCAGCGAGACTGCGACGCGCGGCTCGTACATGGTGCGCCGCGAGGTGGCGTCGCCGCCGCCGTCGATCGTGATCGTGACGCCGTCGGCCAGCGCCGCGTAGGGTGGCTCGACGCCGCTGCTGGCAAGACGGCGCTCGAGCGGGTGCGGATAGATGCGCAGCGTGCGGTGCTCGCGGCGGGCGTAGGCGGCCAGCGCCGCGAGCTGGTCGGCGGCGGCGCGGGCGTAGGGATTGGCGGCAAACTCGCCGCGGCGCACGCGCGCCACGTCTGAGACCTGATAGAGCCCCTCGCGGCGCGCCCACTCACCCGAGGAGTAGTAGCCGATGTCGTAGAGCGGCTCGTGCGGGCGCAGGTCGTGGGTGTCCAGGGCGAACTCCTGGCTGGCGTAGGTCACTCTGGACGGCAGAAAGCTGCCTTGCGCCCGGTAGTAGTCGGCCTCGCAGAGGTTGACGCGCGACGTCAGCACGACCGGTACGGCGAGGTGCAGGTGACGGCAGTTGCGGGCCAGCGGGATGTTCTGGTAGACGGCCGTCACGGCCGGCCGGGTGTGACGGGCCAGGAACGTGAGCAGAAGGTACTGACGCCGGTCGTACAGGGCAAAGACGTAGACCTGTTCGAGCTCGCCTTCGAGGCGCTTGAAGAGCTGCATATCGACGAGGGCGCCGCCCAGCCAGGCGTAGCGGCGCTCGCTCCAGTCGGCGAGGCCGAGCAGCGCCCAGCCGACGCCGCGCAGCCACCACAGCCACCAGCCGGCGGCCGGCCGCCGCCGCGGCCGGCGCCGCGACTGACGGCCCAGGCAGTCGCTGGCCACGCCGAAGTGATGGGCCAGAAAGAAAGTCCGCACGTGGCGCGTCTCGGCGTCGTCGCTGCCCGGAAAGCTGGCGACCGTCGCCTCTGTGAGGCAGGGCGCGTCGGCCCGCGCGGCGCGCACGGTGGTGATCGCCGCCGAGCCCAGGAACCGCAGGCGGTCGCGCCACCAGCGGCGCGGGCCGGCGGCCGGCAGGGCGCGCACTCTGAGGGCCTCGCCCATGAGCTCGAGGCGCTCGTCGCCACCGTTGACCGCCCGGTAGACCAGGCGCTCCAGATCGACGCCGGCCACGCCGTTCAGCCCGCGTCGTCGCGCCGCGCCAGCAGAAGCCCGGCGATCTCGAGGTCGAGGGCGCGATCGACGTCGACCGACTCGTCGGGGGCCATGACGTAGGCGTAGGTCGCCGGCCCGAGAAAGCCCGCCTGGGCGCGCCAGTACTCGATGGCGGCGAGGTAGATCGCGCCGTTCAGGCGATAGTAACGGGCCAGCTCCTGACGGTTGGCCCGCGTGGCCGCGGTGTCGGCGAACGAACCCATGTTGCCGTCGGGCGGCAGCTCGCCCATCCACCGCGGGCTGTGCTGGGCCTCGCAGACCGACACGACCGCCTGACCGCCGCTCGCGGCCAGACGCGCGAAGGCCGCCTCGATGTGGGCGGCGGTGCGCAGCGGCGAGGTGGGCTGCAAAAGGAGCAGCCAGCCGTAGCTCTCACCGGCCGCGGCCAGCGTGTCGAGCGCGTGGCTCACGACGTCGGTCATGCGCGCCTGGTCGTCGGCCAGCACGGCCGGCCGCCGGAAGGGCACGCGGGCGCCCGCCGCGACTGCGACTCTGGCGATCTCGTCGTCGTCGGTCGTCACGACGACGCTGTCGATGTGGTCGTTGCCGGCGGCGGCGATCGTCCAGGCGATCAGCGGCCGGCCGCACAACGGCGCGACGTTCTTGCCGGGCAGCCCCTTGGAGCCTCCGCGGGCCGGAATGAGGGCAAGGACACGCCGCCCGGCGAACACGGTCAGTCCCCGCAGGCCGCGGTCGGGCCGTCGGCGGGAAGGTCGCGGAAGCGCTTCATCAGGGCGCCGGGTATGGGCAGCCGGTCGCGCAGGACCGCTACGATGCGCTCGGCCGCGTGGCCGTCGCCGTAAGGGTTGACGCAGGTCTCGGCGATGCGGCGGACCTCGGGCGACAGCGCGCGGCGCACGGCAGCGGCGATCGCCGCGGCTTGTGGTTCGCAATGCAGCACGCCGGCGGACCGGTCGCGGCCCGCCTGGCGCTCGCCGATGTCGACGCTCGGGGTGCCGAGCGCCGGCGCCTCGATCACGCCGCTCGACGAGTTGCCCAGGCACAGGTCGGCGCCGGCCAGCAGCGACAGGTAGCGGCGCGCGCCCAGCGAAGCGAAGGCATGGGCTCGGTCGGCATGAGCCTCGCAGTAACGGCCGATGGCCGCGGCCACGACGCGGTTGCCGGCGTCGGCGTTGGGCATGGTGAACACGGTCCACAGGTCGGCAATACCCTCGAGGCCGGTGAGCAGCTCGGCGATCTGGGGCGCGCCGCTGCCCTCCTCGAGGGTCACCGGGTGAAAGGTCACCAGCGCGGTCGTCGGGCCGAACAGCGGGCCGAGCTCCGCCTCGAGCTCGGATCTGGTGAGCTTGGGCCGGTGCAGGGCGTTGTCGACCCCCAGGGCGCCCACCGTGAACACGCGAGCCGGGTCCTCGCCGAGCTGCACGATGCGCTGGGCAGCCCCGGCGGTTGCCGGAAAGTGCAGCCAGGCCATCTTGCTGATGGCGTGACGCATGGCGTCGTCGGTGGCTCCCTGAGAGAGCTCGCCGCCGTGCAGGTGGGCGACGGGAACACGGGTGAGCAGGGCGGCGCAGGCGCCGGCCAGGGTCTCGTAGCGGTCGCCCAGCAAAACGAGCAGGTCGGGCCGCTCGGCGTCGAGCGCCGCGGCGACGCCGGCCAGCGCGGCCGCCATGGCGCGCGAGACGCCCAGCTCAGAGTCGTCGTCGAGCGGCAGCGGCACGCGCGCGGCGATACGGTGACCGTCCCGCTCGATCTCGGCGACGGTCATGCCGAAGCGCGCCGCGAGATGCGCGCCGGTGACGATCAGCGACGTGGCGAAGCCGGGCTGACCGGCGAGGGCCTGGAGCAGGGGCTGGAACAGCCCGTATTCGGCGCGCGTGCCGGTCAGGACGGCGACGTGGCGCGNNGCGCGAGGCGCTGAGCCCCACGACGTCGTCCCAGCGCAGCGGCGACATGCCGCTGCCCGGCCGCTTGACGGTGAGGTTGTCGGCGGTGAGCGTCTCGCCGGCAGCGATCGTCCGCGCGGCGACGATGCTCTTGCGGGCCACCGTCGCGTTCTCGAGCTCTGCGGCGGTCGGCCGCTTGACGCCGTCGCCCAGGGCGAGCTCGACGGCGCGCAGGGCGACCACCATCGCGCCGAAGGCGCCGGGTTCGAGGGAGGCGCGGTGGTCGGGCCCCGGCAGGGTGCGGTCGAGCGTGAGGTGCTTCTCGAGCACGACGGCTCCCAGGGCCGCGGCGGCCACCGCCACCGTGTGGCCCTCGGTGTGGTCGGAGTAGCCGACCGCCACGCCGAAGGCGTCGCGCATGGTGACCATGGCCCGCAGATTGACGTCGGCTGGCGGCGTCGGGTACTCGGTCGAGCAGTGCAGGACGGTGACGCGGTCGCGCGGGCAGCCGGCGACCTCGAGCACGGCCAGCGCCGCGCCCACCTCGGACAACGTCGCCATGCCGGTCGAGACGATCAGCGGCAGGCCCAGTGCGGCGACCCGGCGCAGGTACGGCACGTCGACGAGCTCGCCGCTGGGCACCTTGAGGCGCTGCAGACCGAACGTCGCCAGAAGATCGATGCTGTCGGCGTCGAAGGGCGACGACAGGAACTCGATGCCGCACTCCCGGCAGTGCGCCGCGACTTGGCGCTGTTCGTCGGCCGTCAGCTCCAGGGCGCGCAGCATCTCGAGCTGGTCGCCGGCCGCGCCGGTGGCCTCTTGCTGGTAGACGGCCCGGGGCGCGCCGGCCGCGGCCAGCAGGTGGGCGTGAAAGCTCTGGAACTTGACCGCGTCGGCGCCCGCCGCGGCGGCCGCTTCGACGAGCTGCAGGGCCATGGCGAGCGAGCCGTTGTGGTTGACGCCGGCCTCGGCGATGACAAAGACGTGTGCCGGCCGGCTCATCGCGGCTCGCAGCGCGCCGGGACGCCGACGGCCACCGCGCCGTCGGGCACGTCGGCCACTACCGCTGCGCCGACGCCCACGACGGCGCCGGCGCCGATGCGCACACCCTGCATCACGGCCGCGCCGGTGCCGACGTGAGCGTCGTCGCCGACGACGACCCCGCCTGACAGCGCGGCCCCGGGGGCGATATGGACGAAGGCGCCGAGCACGCAGTCGTGGTCGACCACGGCGTTGCTGTTGACCATCGCGCACTCGCCGAGCCGCGCGCCCGGTCCTACCACGGCGCCGGCCGCGACGAAGCAGCCGGGCGCGAGGCTGCTGCCGGCCGCCACACAGGCGCGCGGGTGCACGATGGGCGGCAGCGCGAAGCCCGCAGCGAGGATCGCGGCGTGCAGACGGCGCCGCACAGTGGGATCGCCGACCGAGCCGACGCCGATCGCGGCGGCCTGGACGCCGGCGGCGCGCAGCGCCGCCGGCGCATCGTCGCCGCCGCGCACCGGCACTCCGTCGACCGCGCCCTCGAGCCCGGGGTCGAGAACGGCCACCGGCGTGAACTCGCCGGCGGCACGCAGCGCTTCGATGACCACGCGCCCGTGCCCGCCTCCGCCGTACACCACGATCGACCTAGCCATGCTGTCCAGCTCCCAGCCGGTCGAGCATGTCGCGCAGCGGGTCGAGGGCGCCCATGTCGAGCCAGGCCCCTTCGGACACGGGGTAGACGCCCAGCCGCCGACCGCGCTCGAGAAAACCGCCGATCAGGTCGGTCATGTCGTAGTGGGTGTCGCGCGGGATGTCGGCGAGCACCTGGGGCTCGATCACGTACAGGCCGGTCGAGACCAGATGGTCGAACGAGGGCTTTTCGGTGATGCCGGTCAGGCGGCCGCCGGGGCCCACCTCGCAGACGCCGTAGGGCACGGTGAACTGCTTCATTGACGCTACCAGGGTGATCTCGTTGCCGCTCTCGCGGTGCGCGCGCAGCACGCTTTCGTAGTCGGCTTCGACGAGCACGTCGCAGTTGGTCAGAAAGAACGTGTCGGTGACGCGGCCGCTGAGCAGCGACAATCCTCCGGCGGTGCCGAGCGGCTGCGCTTCGACGACGAATTCCACACGGTAGGGCACGTCGAGCTCGGCGAAGTAGGCGCGAATGAGGTTGGCCTTGTGGTTGAGCATGAGCAGGAACTCGGTGCAGCCCCACTCGGCGAAGCGCTCCATGATGAGCTGGGCGATCGGCGTGTCGCCGATCGGCACGAGCGGCTTGGGCAGGACGTTGGTATAGGGCGCGAGGCGCGTGCCCCTGCCGCCCGCCATGACCACCACCGGCAGGCCCAGCGGCCGGCGCCGTATGCCGGGCCGGCCCTCGATCAGGTCGTGCCACCAGACGGCGTCGACCACGCGGCCGCCGCCATCGACGACCGGCAGACACTCAAAGCGACCGTCGGTCATGAGCCGCTCGGCGCTCTCGCGCCGGAAGCCCTGCTCGAGCACGTGCGGCCGCGGGTTCATGGCGCCGCTCAAAGGCTCGTCGAGGCCGCGGCCGGCGATGATCCAGCGACGGGTATCGCCGTCGGTGGCCACGCCGCGCAGCGTGCCGTCGTCGTCGGTCACAAAGACGATGCGCCCGCCGCTCTCATCCATGCGGCGCAGCGCTTCGCCGACGGTGTCGCCGGGCTTCATGATGATCTCACGGACGCGATCGTCCACTAGACGGTCCTCCCGGCGGCGTGGATCGCCGCCACGACCCGCGCGACGTCGTGCGGCCCCACGTCGCTCGAACACGGCAGGTTCAGCACGCGCCGCCAGAACCAGCCGGCCCGCTCCACGCGCCAGGCAGTACAGTCGCGCAGCGGCGCCTGTTCGTGGAGCAGACCCCACACCGGGCGCGTCTCGATGCCCTGCTCGGCCAGGATCGTCATGAGCTCTTCTCGGTCGCGACCGAACACGGCCCCGTCGACCAGCACCGAGTGGAACCAGCAGTTCGACGAGGTCCCCTCTTGAAACCCGAGCAGATCGACTCCCGGCACGTCGGCGAGCAGCTCGGCGTACAGCTCGTGACAGGCGCGCTTGGCGGCGATGAAGCCCGCGAGCTGCTCGAGTTGCGCCACGCCGATGGCCGCGGCCACGTTGGTGAGACGGTAGTTCCAGCCGGTCTCGTCGTGGACGAAGCGCCGCGTGTCGGTCTTGGCCTGCGTCGTCAGGTGGCGGACCCGGGCGGCGGCGGCGTCGTCGGAGGTGACGTAGGCGCCGCCGCCGCCGCAGGTCGCGATCTTGTTGCCGTTGAACGAAAAGACGCTGCCGTGGCCCACCGTCCCCACCGCGTGTCCGGCACAGGGCCCGCCGGTCCAGCGGCTGCCCAGCGCCTCGGTGGCGTCTTCGACCAGGGCGAGTCCGTGCTCGGCTGCAAGCGGGGCAAGCGCGGCCAGGTCGGCCGGACGACCGTACACGTGGACCGGCAGCACGGCCCGCACGGGCGCGCCGCTTGAGCGTTCGCGCGGGCCGTCCGGGCCCGGCTCGCAGGCTTCGGTCAGAAACGAGCGCACGCCGTCGACGTCGATGTTCATGAACTCGTCGCAGTCGACGAAGACCGGCTCGGCGCCGGCGTGCCGCACGGCGTTGGCCGTGGCGATGAACGTCAGCGTAGGCATCACGACGCGGTCGCCCGGGCGCACGCCGGCGGCCAGCAACGCCATGTGCAGGCCGGCGGTGCCGTTGACCAGGGCGACGGCGTGCGGCGCCCCGATGAGGGCGCACAGGCGCTCCTCGAAGCGTTCGACATAGGAGCCCGCCGACGACACCCAGCCGCTGTCGAGACAATCCTTGACGTAGTCCCACTCGTGGCCGCCAAGGACCGGCACGGAGAGCGGCAGAAAGCTCTCAGACATTGTAGATGTCGACTTTGTAACGCTGCAGGTTGGCCGGCTCCGAAAACCAGGCGACGGTGCGCGCGAGCCCCTCGTCGAGCGAGACGCAGGGGGCCCAGCCGGTGAGCTCGCCCATCAGCGTGCAGTCGGCGAGCAGGCGCTCGACCTCGGATCTGGCGGGCCGCAGGCGCTCCTCGTCGCAGACGAGGAGCGCCTGCGGGTCGACGAGGGCGATCAGCTTGCGCGCGAGATCTCCCACGGAGATCTCGCGCCCGCTGCCCATGTTGACGTCGCGACCTACCGCGGCGTCGCAGCGCGCCAGGGCGACAAAGCCGGCGCAGGTGTCGGTGACGAACGTGAGGTCGCGCGTGGGATGCTGGGCGCCGAGCCGGATCTCGCGCCGGCCGGCGGCGAGCTGGCCGATGATCGTCGGGATGACGGCGCGGGCCGACTGGCGCGGGCCGTAGGTGTTGAACGGACGGGCCACCGTCACCGGCAGTTCGAAGCTGCGATGAAAGGCTTCGGCCAGAGCATCGGCGGCGATCTTGGTGGCGGAGTAGGGCGACTGGCCCTGGCGCGGGTGACCCTCGTCGATCGGCACGTAGCGCGCCGTGCCGAACACCTCGGAGGTCGACGTGACAATGACGCGTTCGGTCTGCAGGTCGCGCGCGGCCTGCAGAACGTTGAGCGTGCCGCGCACGTTGGTGTCGACGTAGCTGTCGGGCGACTCGTACGAGTAGGGGATAGCGATGAGCGCGGCGAGGTGAAAGACCACATCGACGCCGCGCAGGGCGGCGCGCACGCCGTGCGGGTCGCGCACGTCGCCGGTGACCACCTCGATCGCTTCGAGGGTCGGCCGGGGGAGCGAGTCGAGCCAGCCCCAGGTATTGAACGAGTTGTACAATGCGAGGGCGCGCACGGCGCACCCCGCGTCGAGAAGCGCCTCGGTGAGGTGGCTGCCGATGAAACCATCGGCGCCGGTCACGAGCGCGCGCTTGCCAGCCAGATCCATCTCGCTCCCTGTTCGCGTCGCCCGGCGAGAGGGCGTCTCGGCGAGCCGGGCCGATTGCGCCCGTGGAGGTACTATACGAGCGTGCGCGGGGCCTGTCCAAGCCGTCGCGACCGCACCGCCGGCCGCGCTCGGGTCGGGGCCGGCCGGGAGTCGCGCCCGCCTCAGGGCCGGTTGTCGGGTGCGAAGCCGGTGTCGTCGGTCATGCTGGCGACCTCTTCGGCCTGGCGCGCCGCGATCTCGCCCTCCTCGTCTGCGGTCATCGGCCGGCGGCGCTTGGAGCGGTGCAGGATGGCTCGCATCTCGGTCGGCGTCGCCACCCGGAAGACGATCAGCAGGAAGAACAGGAACAGCACCAGGACAGCCTTGACCAGCAGGTCGAGAACGATCGGCAGGTGGATCTCGACGAGGACGATCGAGGCCGCCAGCGAGATGATGTAGGTGCCGATCAGCACGGCCAGGTTGCGATTCTCATATGTGCCGGGATCGAGGCGCTCCGACAGCACGCGCGCGATGGCGAACATGAAGACGTAGGCGATGAAGGTGGCCCAGGCGGCGCCCATCATGCCGAAACGCGGGATCAGCACGAGGTTGATGCCCACGTTGATCGCGGCCGCGCTGACCGAGATGATCGGCGCCCAGGCGGTCTTCTTGCGATGGAAGATCGGTGTCGAGACGACCATGTAGAGGGCGAAGAAGTAGTAACCGCCGGCGACGACGGGCACGACCGGTATGGCGGCGTGGAAGCGCTTGTTGGCCAGCAGCAGCAGCAGATCGGGGGCGACCAGCGTGTAGGCGATGGCGATCGCCGTCACGACGGCGGAGTACACGGTCGTCAGACGCGGCAGCTGGGCGCGCCCCTCGGCGGTGTCGGCGAGGTCGTAATAGATGGGCGCCCAGGCGGTGTTGATCGAGGCGCAGAAGAGGTTCAGGACCATGCTGACGTTGTAGGCCAGCGAGTAGAGCCCGACCTGGGCGGCCGTGCTCAGGTGCAACAGCAGGACGCGGTCGATGTAGGTGAGCGCCCAGGCGGCGAAGTAGTGCGGCACGAGCGGCAGGCCGTAGCGCAGCGAGCGCCACAGCTGGCGCGCCGAGAAACGCGGCTTCCAGCGTCGCACGATGATCACCAGAGCGATCGGCAGCATGGCGACGGCGGCCGCGAAGTTGCCCTTGAGCGAGCCGTAGGCGCCCTGGCGCAGGGTCACCACGAAGTAGATGGTAAACAGCGTGTTGACGGCAAAGCCGGCGAGCGCGAGGCCCGTGTAGAGCTTGGCTTGCCCCTGGGCGCGGTTGATGGACTGCTGCATGGCCTGCGGCAGCCCGAGATAGGCGATCAGCAGGCCGATCGAGAGATACGGATAGAAGGGTATGGTGCTCGTGCCCGTGATCAGGTAGGAATACCGGGGTCCGAAGGCATAGCAGATGCCCAGCACGACGCCGCCGAACAGCATGGTGAACCAGAAGACGTTGAACAGCAGCTCGCGGCGATGCTCGGCGTCTTCGGAGGTGGAGCGGTAGAAGAGGATCAGCGACCCGGTCTGGCCCAGAAACATGAGCGTGCCGAGCATCGACGACAGCATGATCACGAACGACATGATGCCGTACTGGGAGCGCGTGAGGTACGTCGTGTAGATCGGCGTCAGAATCACACCGACGGCCTTGGTGATCATCGAGCCGAGGCCGTAGACCGTCGAATCCTTGAAGACTCTGGCTACTTCTTTGCGCATGCCGACCGCGGAGAGGGTTCAGGGGCCAACGCGGAAGGATATCATGCGGGCTTCGCTCGGCTCCTCGTCGAGTCTCACGATCGCTGTGCCCGCAGGCTTGCGGCGGCTATCTTTGCGAGGCTCACGGGCGCCGTGCCCGCGAGGCTTGCGGCGGCCATCTTTGCGAGGCTCACGATCGGGCACGAGATGGTTGACTCTCGAGAAACACTGGGTATACTGCTCTAACCCCGGGGCTGTCCGCTCGTGTCGCCTGTCGGCACGATGACCAACGGGGTACGTGTTCTTGACACGGACACGGCGGTCTGCGTAAAGTAAGGAGTCCCACAAAGGGGATCGCCCTGACGCAGTCAACACCGAGAACGTGGGGAGTCGAGCGGTAAGCGGATGCACATCCGTGCTTCGGCGACACTGAAGCCACCGTCGACTCTGGCCCCACCACTCGGGGCCTTGTTGGTGTCAAGGGTCGGAACCAAGTGCCCACGTGGCACGCGGTCTTTGAAAACTGAACAGCGTGGAAGTCGGCTCGACCCGTCTCTCGGGTCAGCCGGCGGACGCCAGTGCGCCTGAAGCACCGCAAGGTGCCAACAGGCCCAAACAATAAACCCGTCATGCGGTTGAGCGTTGCTGCTCTACCGGTCCTTCGGGGCCGGCAACGACCGCACGACAACGAGGCAGAAGTCCTGCCTCGTCTTTGAGAGCACAGGCTCTTCCAACGCTTGTCCCGCGGCCTTCGGGTCGCGAGCACCAAGTTGTCTCGGAGAGTTTGATCCTGGCTCAGGNNCATGCAAGTCGAGCGGAAAGGCCCCTTCGGGGGTACTCGAGCGGCGAACGGGTGAGTAACACGTGGGTAACCTGCCCCAAAGCCCGGGATAACGTTTCGAAAGGAACGCTAATACCGGATGTTGTGCAACCTGCCAAGCGGGTTGTACCAAAGGTAGCTTCGGCTTCCGCTTTGGGATGGGCCCGCGCAGCATTAGCTTGTTGGTGGGGTAACGGCCTACCAAGGCTACGATGCTTAGCTGGTCTGAGAGGACGATCAGCCACACTGGGACTGAGATACGGCCCAGACTCCTACGGGAGGCAGCAGT
>PLTW01000189.1:6039-6581 GCA_003164655.1 Actinomycetota bacterium | reverse complement strand
GCCTGGCCCCGGGACCGGCGCGGGGCCGCGGCGAGCCGCTGCGTGCCGGCGCCGGCCGCACGGCGCCCACCGGCGAGCCCGCCTCGAGTCTGCCGCTTCTCGCGCGGCCGCTGCACTGCGTGAACTGCGGCGAGTGCAACGCCGTCTGTCCGATCTACGACGAGCTCGCCTTGCGTCTGCCCCAGACGCTGATCCACCACGCCGAGGCGGCCGGCGGCCGGCGCCGGCTGCCGGCCGGTACCGGCGCCCTGCTCGATCTGTGCCTGCGCTGCGGCGGCTGCGAGCAGGTCTGTCAGGCCGGCATCGCCCACCTCGATACCTACGCGCTGCTCGAGACGCTCCGCCGGCCGTGCGCCGCGCCAGCGCCTGCGCGCCGCGGCGACGGAGCCGGCGGATCGGGCGACGGCGCGCTGGACGCCGGCGGGCCGGGCGACGAGCGCCGCCGCGCCGCCTGGCAAGCCAGCCTGACCGCCCTGCGGCGTTCGCCGCGCTACCGGCGCGCGTTCCTGGAGATCCGACCCGGCGAGTATCTGCGCCGCACG
>PLTW01000189.1:0-5914 GCA_003164655.1 Actinomycetota bacterium | reverse complement strand
CACACGACGAGCTGGCCGCACACGATGCGCGCGCCGCGGCGGCGCCCGCCGCCGCGGCCGGCGGGGCCGGGAGCGTGCCGCGATGAGCGACGCCGCGATCGCCGCCGGCAGCGATCCCCTGGCCGAACTCAGCGCCGACCAGATCGCTCGCTGGGAGGATCTGCTGGCCTACGTGACCGACCCGGATTGCCCGCGCCCGTCGGCCCGCACGGATACCCCGCGCCTGCTGTCGCACCTGCTCGGCCGCGCCGGCGTCGACGAGACCGAGTTCTGGACGTTCGCCCGCAACCGCCGCAGCCGGGTATTGCGCGCCGGCTACGCGCGTCAGTGCCGCGACGTGCCCGGCCTCGAGCTCAGCGCCTTCGACCTCGACAAGCTCCTCAAGGAGCGCTTCCGCCGTGAGCCGCTGACGATCGGCGCGGCCTGGCACCACGGCTACTTTCGCTCGTACTTCTCGCACGCCGCCATCACTCACCCGGCCAACGATGGTCTGCGCGAGGAGTTCTCGACCGCCTGGGACATCGTGCGCAAGCGCCCGGCTGTCGTGCTGCGCGGCGGTGTCGGGGCGCGGCGCCGCGAGAGTCTCGCCGACCTTGCCGCCGTGCGGCTCGACCTGCCGATGATCGTCGGCCCGCTGCCCTACGCCGCGGTCGTGGACCTCGAGATCGCTTACCTGCAGGCGATCGCCGCCGCCGACGCCGCCGCCGACCTGCGCACCCGCAGTCTCGTGGTGATCCCAGCGGACCGGGCGCTGCGCCACGCCGCGGAGCTGCAACCCTACGCGCAGGCGCTGCTCGTACGGCTTGCGCCCCGCCACGCGCGGCTGCTGGGCGGCGTTGCGCGCGAGGGCGGCCGGCGCGACGGGGACGGCGACGGGGTCGGTCGTGACGGCGGCCTTGCGGAGGACTGTGACGCGCTCGCGGCCCTGTTGCGAGGCGCGCGCATCGTCGAGCTCGACCCCTGGAGCGACGGCGAGGGCGGCGGCGGCGAGCTCGCAGAGCTCGCCGCCGCCGCCCTGCGCGTCAACCCGGACCTGCTCCTCTCAGTCTACCTGCGCTACGCCGTCGCGGCGGCCGACGGCGATGCCACCACCGCCACCGCCGCCACCGCCATCGGCACCGCAGCCGACGGGGATGCCGCCGCCGACGGGTCGCCGTTCTGGGAGCGTCTCGTCGAGGCCGCCGGCACGGCCGGTGTCGCCCTGCTGCACTACCACGCCGGCCCGCTCAAGTCGTATCGGCTCACGCCGCGCGTCGATGCCTTCCTCAAGGAGCGCCGGCTGCGCGCTCGGGTACAGATCGTCTCGGCCGGCGGCGACAGCGACACGCAGGCCTCGGCGGCCACGGTCTACGAGAGCGTCCTGCTCGGCGCCAACGGCGGCGCCATGACCTACGCCGCCGTCATCCCGCTGGTCCCGCAGATCGTCGACGCGCTCGCCGCGGCCGCCAACGGCGCGGCCGGCGGCGGGCTGCCGCCCGAGCCTACCGGTCGGGCCTTGGTCGAGCGCGCCCTTGCGGCCGGCGACCCCGCCGCGCGGCGCGACCTGGCGCTGTGCAGCCTGAGCTGCTGGCAGCACAGCATCCTCGACTTTCTGTCGTGCATGGGCATCGACGACATCCAGAAGACCTCAGGCAACGCCATGGCGATCACCATGACGGCCGACTGGGTGCGCGAGGTCGACGCCCTGGCCACGCCTGAGTTCGGCGCGTTGAACGCGGCCCGGAACCGCGCTCGCGTGGCCGCTGAGCCGGCGCCGCCCGAGGTCGCGGCTCGCTTCCGGGTGTCGGCTCTGCTGGGCGAACGGGAGCCGGGACTGCCGCTGCCCGAGGCCGCTCGCGTACTCGCCGACGGCGGCGCGAGCTACCACGTCGACAACTCGAGCCGGGCGCTCAACGCCGACTTTCTCGAGGTCATCTACCGCATGGCGGCCGGCGAGCTGCCCCGCCTCGACGACTTCTTCGTCGCGGGCGACCACGACGAGTACTCGCTCGACCGCGTCGGGCTGCGGCTGTCGCGCGCGTCGGTGGCCTGGTCGCTATCGCGTCTGAGCCGCGACCCGGCGCTCCTCGACTATCTGTCGCTGGCCGTGCCGCGCGGCTTTCTGCGGCCCGGCGCCGCGGACCCCGGAGCCCGCGTGACCGTGCACGGCGCGCCGCAGGCCGCCGCGCTCGTCGGCCTCGAGGCCGACGTGCGCGGCGGCTTCGAGGCGCGCCTGCGCCGCGGCCATCCTCTCGAGCGGGCGCTCGAGGGCGACGAGCCGCTATGGCTGCGCGCCGTCGACGCAGCCGGGCACGAGACGCTGACCGAGCTGTGCCCCGTCGCTTTCGCCGCCGCCGACGCACCCGACGGCCGCGACGCACCCGGCGCGCCCGGCGGTCGCGGCACGACCGTGCTGCGCGCGTCGGCCGGCGGCGCCGTGACCATCCGTCGCGATCCGCGTGGCGGCCTGATCGTAAGCGGTGCGTCTGTGCGCGAGCCCATCTGGCACGGTCCCGTCTGCCACGCCTCGACCTCGCTAGGGGCGGCCTCCGAGGACTATCTGATCGCCCGCATCGAAGGCGCGGCCGGTCTGACCATGACATCGTCGGGCGAAGGCGGGCCGCTACGCCTGGCCGCCGACGACGACATGCGCTGGGAGAGCCTGCAGGCGGCCAGCGGCCATTTCGGCATCACCGGCGCCGACCTGCGCCGCGTGCGCGACGTCGAGATCAAGATCAACCAGGGCGCCAAGCCCGGCAAGGGCGGCCGCCTGGCCGGCGCCAAGGTCACACCGACGGTGAGCAAGGCGCGCAACATCCCGGTCGGCACCGACGCCCTCTCGCCCGACCCCAAGCACGACATCTACTCGATCGAGGACATGCCGGCCGAGGTCTGGCTGTGGCTTCTCTACCGCACCTACTGTGGCATCAAGATCACCGGCTCGAACTACACGAGGTACGTCGCGGCCGGCATGTGGTCGAACTTCGTCGTGGATTACCTGCTGATCGACGCCGGTACGGGCGGCTCGGGCAACTACCACGGCGACTCGGCGCACGTGGGCTGGCCCGACGCCTTTCGCACCATCCTGCACACCCACCACGCCCTCATGGGCGAGCAGGTCGACCTCGACGGCTCGGGGCGCCTCTCGCCCATCCGCGACGGCAACGGCGCGCCCTACGGAGCGAGCGGAGGCACGCGCCTGCTGGCCTCGGGCGGCCTGCGTGGCGAGCTCGACATGCTGAAGGTCCTGATCGCCGGGGCCGACGGCCTGGTCGAGGGCACGATCGGCAAGGCGGCGGCCTTTGGCTGCACCCAGTGCGGCAACTGTCACCTCGACTGTCCGCGCGGCGGCATCACGACCAAGCGCGAGCTCACGGTGCAAAACGAGCGCGACCTCATGCGCCGCCGCATGCGCAACTGGACGGCGCTCAACATGGTCAAGCTGGCGGTGCTGGTCGACGCCCTGAACCGCGAGTCGGGGGCCCTTGGGCACGACGGCGCCGTGGCGCACCCGGAGCTGCTGATCGACGATATCCGCCTGCTGCGCGGGCGCACCGATCTGCTCGAGATGCCGGTGTGGCCGGCGGACGCCGATGGCGGCGAGGGTTGCGCAACGGGTGACGATGCGGCCGCCGCCGCGCCCGCCGCCGCGAAGGTCCCGCCCGCCGCCGCGCCCGCCGCCACACCGGCTGCCGACCACGATTCGTGCCGGGTCGGTTCGCTCGCGGTCAGCGAGCCGGTCACCGTCGACGCCGTCTGGGAGGCGGCGCGGCGCTCGTTCAACGGCGGCAACAACCGTGGCGGCGGGATCGACTTTGCCGGCTTTGCGCCCCCCGCGGTGCGCGACCTGACCGCCGTGATGATCAACACGATCGGGCCCGATCGGCGCGCGACGCTGGGCGAGATGCTGGCCCACTTCGGCGGCTGCCGGTTCGTCGGCGCCGACGGCGCCGAGCTCTCCGCCGCAGCCGTTCTTGGGCGCCTCGACGAGTTCGTCGTGCCGGTGCGCGAGCGCTACCGCGAGGCCGGCGGCTGGCGCGCCGCCGACCTGCGCGAAGACCCCGGCGACTTCGCCCTGTTCTTCGTCGACGTGCGCCCCGACGTGCTGGCCCGCTATGGCCGCCGGCTGCTCGCCGGCGACCGCTGGCTGCAGCGCCAGACCAAATATGGCGGCGTGCCGGATACGCAGCTCGAGGCCGCCCTGACGGCGCTCGAAGCGACCCCGGCCGGCCGCGCGGCGCCCGACGCGCGCCTCGCGGCCGGCTTTGTGGCCGACGTGCGCGAGGAGTACTTCAGCGTCCTTGCTCACCTGCTCGACTCGCGCTACTATCGCACGCACGACGATCCCGGCCACCCGGCGCCGGCCGGCAAGTACGCGGCCAAGCGCCGCGGCTACGTCGTCTCGATGGGCCAGGACCTGGCCGCGCTGAAAATCTCCGGCTGGACGCACACGATCCCCGAGTACTTCGACCTGGGCCGGTTCTGGGCGTGCTACCCGGGGGCGGTCGACGACGGTGACGGCGCCGCTTGCGCTCTGCGCGCCTATGTCTGGGGCATGCACCATCGCTACCCGACCAACTCGCCGGCGCTCGACGCCGAAGGCCGCGGCAACCCGGCCGGCGCTCACCCGTTCAAGGCCTACAACGTGCTGCTCATGCACAACGGCGAGCAGGTCGGGGTCGACTCGACGTCGCCGTTTCTGTGCGAATTCGGCTACGTGCACAGCGATGAGTCGATGGGGGAGGGGGCGGCGCTCTACGAGGGCGACTCGCTCTACGACCGCAAGGCGCTCACCGACACCGAGTATGCGGCCTACCTGATCGACTTCACGCGGCGGGTGCTCGGCCTGTCGACCGAGGAGGCCTCGCAGATCGTCTCACCGATCACCGGTATCGACCTGGCCGCCATCGACGGCGAGCGCCGCCGGCGGCTCGCCCTGCTCGGCCTGAACTACGTGCAGCTCACTCCGACCGGACCTTACAAGTTCACGATCGTCGAGTCGCGGCCGGGCGACGCCGATGGCCGCGCCGGCGCCGATGGTCGGGATGGCAACCGGTCGCCCGGCGCCGCGCCGCGCCGGGTCGGCTTTCGCGAGAACATGGACATCAAGTTCCTGCGGCCCCACGAGCTCGTCGTGTCGGTCGACACCGGCCCCGGCGGGGTGCAGGCCGTAGCCAACGGCAGCGAGGCCAAGATCGCCGACGCCATGCTGCGCGAGCTGCACCGCCAGGGCGTGCTGGCCGACGCCGGCCACGACCTGCGCTTCAGCATGCGGCCGGGCGGCAACCCCGGCAGCGGCGAGCTGGGCGGTGTCGTCGAGGCCTTCGTCACGCCCGGAGAAGGTCGTGTGACCCTCGTCAACCGGTTCGGCGAACCGGTGGCGGTGCCGCGGGCGGGCCGCAAGGTCGCGCTGTCTCACCCGCTGCGTCACGAGGCGCTCGACCCGGGCTGGCGGTCGCTGGTCGACGAATCGCTGCGCGGGCTCGCGGCGGAGCTGCCGCGGGCCGTCGCCGCCGCCGGTCGGGGACGGCGGTTCCTGGGACCCGACGACCCGCTGCCCGGGCCGGCCGCTGCCCTCGTCTCAGAGACGCTCGCGCGTCTGGCGACCCTCAGTCACGCCGACTACCGTTACCTGGTCGAGGAAGCGCTGCCGGACTTTGCCGCCGGTGGCGGCGCCCAGGTCGCGGGCGATGCGAGTCTCGCAGCCGGCAAGGGTGGATCGCCGGCCGCGGGCGCCGCCGCCGCCCGCGGCGTCGCCCTGCGCGTGCTGGCCGAGCTGCGCAAGAGGGTCGCCTTCTGCGACCTGGGCGGCAAGGCGCTCTCGTTGATCGAGTATCTGACCGACGGCGGCCGCGACGCCGCGGGGCGGGCCGAGGGCGGCGTCGCCCGGCTGCTCGACGCGGTGCCGTTGCTGCCCCAGGCGCTCGCCGCCGCG
>PLTW01000204.1 GCA_003164655.1 Actinomycetota bacterium | reverse complement strand
GCCGTTTTAGAGACAGTGCACTAGTGCCCTGTGCGGCAGTCCAGACTCTGGTCTTGTGCGCCCTCGGCTGACGACGTCCAGCGCGCGATGGTGTCCGGCCGTGAAAGCCGGGTACACCAGACCCTAGGCGACGATCGGGGTCACAGACGGTGAGCACCATAGGCGACGACGCCCAGACGGCGCATCCTTCCGCGTGGACTCCCTTTGGCCACCGAGTCTTCCGCGCTCTGTGGATCGCTCAGTTCGTCTCCAACGTCGGCACCTGGATGCAGACGGTGGGTGCCGTCTGGGTCATGCTCGAGCTCAAGGGGTCTCCCACCTTCGTTGCCCTCGTAGCCACCGCGAGCTCGCTGCCCACCGTCTTTCTGGGTGTCGTCGGTGGCGCTCTGGCCGATCTGCTCGACCGTCGCCGCCTGCTGATCGTCACCCAGACGCTCATGCTGGCGGCGGCGGTAGGGATGGCCGTGCTGGATGCCGTGGGACGGCTGACTCCGGCGTCGCTGCTGGGCCTGACCTTCGCGCTGGGAGTCGGTGCGGCGCTCAACGGCCCCGCTTGGCAGGCAATCCAACCGGAGCTGGTGCCCCGCGAGGAGTTTCCCCAGGCCGTGACCCTGGGCGGGGCCAGCATCAACCTCGGTCGTGCTCTGGGGCCCGCCCTGGGGGGTTTCATCCTGGCAGTCGCCGAGCCCTGGCTCGTCTTCGCCCTCAACGCCCTGTCGTTCGGTGTAGTCGTCGTCGTGCTCTGGGCCTGGAAGCGCGCAGCCGACGAGGCCGAGGGGCCGCCGGAGCGCTTCGCCGGCGCCGTGCGCGCCGGACTGCGCTACGCCTTGTTCTCGCGGACCCTGACGGGTGTTCTGGTGCGAGCCGGGCTGTTCTCTGTGGCCAGTGCCGGCCTCATGGCCCTGCTGCCGGTCTACTCCAAGAACGTGCTAGGCCTGGGCTCCGGTGGACTGGGGCTGCTGCTCGCCGGTTTCGGTGGCGGTGCGCTGATCGCCGCCGCCCTTTTGCCCCGGGTCCGGGGGCGCTTCGGCGAGGACAGTGTGGTGGCGATCGGCAGTCTGACTGTGGCCGCCGCTCTGCTGGCGCTGGCGATCGTGCGCTGGGCGCCGCTTGCCCTGGCCGTCATGGTCTGTGCGGGAGCTGCCTGGTTGCTCTGCCTGTCGACCTTCAACGTGGCCTCTCAGGAGGCTCTGCCCGGCTGGGTACGGGCCCGCGGCCTTGCCATGTACCTCACCGCCTTCACCGGAGGGATCGCCCTGGGCAGCGCCGCCTGGGGATATCTGGCCAACTCGCTCGGCACGCCGGCGACCTTCGCCTGGGGGGCTCTCGCGGTGGCCCTGACTCCGCTGCTTGGCTTGGGCTGGCACCTGAGCAGGGTCGGCGACCTCGATCTCTCACCGGCACCGATGTACGCCCCGGAGATGCGGCTCGCCGTTGAAGATGCCGCCGGACCGGTGTTTGTGACGGTCGCCTACGAGGTTCGGCCTGAAAGCGTCGATGAGTTCCAGCGAGCAGTGCGGCGGGTGGGCCGGGCGCGCCGCCGGACCGGAGCGGTTCGCTGGTCAATCTACCGCGACGCCGAGGCACCGCAGCGCTTCGTCGAGATGTTCATCGTGCCGAGCTGGCAGGAGCACGTGCGTCAGCACGAGCGGCGAACCGTGACCGACGCCGGCCTGCAGGAGAGCCTGCGAAACTTCCTGGCCGAGGGGACCGAGCCGCAGGTGGCGCACTTCGTTGCGCCTCCTCGGCTAGCTCGCCGTGGGGGCGGCTAGCTAGCGTGGCCAGCCAAAGATGGTGGAGCGTGGCCGAGCAGCGCCTCTGCCCCCTGTGGCGCATTCTGGCGATGACCGGCCGTCGTAGAGGCGAGGCTCTCGGTCTTACCTGGCACACCTTGACATCGAGAACGGTCGCGTGGCGATCGTCCGAGCGCTGGTACCGATCGACGGCAGGCTGGTCGAGACCGAGCCCAAAACCAAGCGTGGGCGACGGCTGATCGCGCTGGACGGCGAGACGGTGACAGTGCTGCGCCGGCAGGCCGCTTCGCAGCTCGCCGAACAGCAGATGCTCGGCGATGACTGGATCGACGGCGGGAGGGTGTTCACGGCCCCAAGCGGCGCGCAACTGCAACCCGAGCGCAAAAGCGCCATGTTCGCCCGTTTGGTGCACGCCGCGGCGCTGCCGTCGATCCCTCTGCATGGGCTGCGCCACACCTACGCTAGTCTCGCTTTGGCCAAGGGCGTCAACCCAGTGATTGTCTCGCGCAGGCTGGGGGACACCACGGTGGCCTTCACTTTGGATACCTACTCGCATGTCCTGCCCCAGGTCGACGCCGAGGCGGCGGAGCTGATCGCCGGCTACGACGCTGCCTGGACCTCCCCGCCTCATCCGGCGAGCCGTTAACGCCCTGGATGGGTATGTCGTTCTCCGATACCAGACTCAGCTCAAAGAGACGGAGGGCGAACATGGCGGATTGGACCGATGATGAGCGACGTGAGTTCGAACGCTATCGGCGCGCCGGTAAGGAGCACGTCCCGCTCCAATCACCCAGAATCATGGTCGGCGACCGCGCCGCTGCCCCGGGGGGAACAGGCTGGGCAGTAGAGGAGAGGCTGGGCGGCTATCTAGTCAAGCTCGAGGCCGGCCCGCCGCCCTCGGATGTCACCACGGTGATCGGCGACCCCGTCACCGGCGACGAGGAGGTCTTCTACCTGCCCCTCAGGCTCAAGGACACGGTCCACGGTGTCAATAACGGCAAGTCGCTGACTTACTTGGGCTGCCTATATCTGGCCGCACTCGTCATGCGGCTGGTCGCTTGGGTTACGCGACGGCGCCAGGGTATGACCTCGAGACCGTTGCCAAGGAGA
>PLTW01000234.1:485-20168 GCA_003164655.1 Actinomycetota bacterium | reverse complement strand
GACACGGGATCGCCGCCGGTCTCAGAAATGCTCACCCGCGGCGTCGGGCGAGCTCAGAAAAGGCGAAGAGCGGGGCGGCTGCAAGCCGCCCCGCTCTTCGCGCAGGCGCCGCGCTTTGCGCTTCGACTTACTGCTTGCCCTGCTTTAAGTCTTCGACCACGGCCGGGTCGGCCAGGGTGGAGGTGTCGCCCAGCGCGTCGAACTCGCCCTCGGCGATCTTGCGCAGGATGCGGCGCATGATCTTGCCCGAGCGGGTCTTGGGCAGGCCCGAGTCGGCGAACTGCATCTTGTCGGGGGTGGCGATCGGGCCCAGGACCTTGCGGACGTGCGCGGCGAGCTCCTTTTTGAGCTCGTCGCTGGGCTCGACGCCGTCGACCAGCGTGACGTAGGTGTAGATGCCGGTGCCCTTGATGTCGTGCGGGTAACCGACCACGGCGGCCTCGGCGACGGCCGGGTGGCTGATCAGCGCCGACTCGATCTCGGCGGTGCCGATGCGGTGACCGGAGACGTTCAGCACGTCGTCGATGCGACCCTTGAGCCAGTGGTCGCCGTCGGCGTCGATGGCGCAGCCGTCGCCGGTGTTGTAGAGGCCCTTGAACAGGGAGAAGTAGACCTCTTTGAAGCGCTTGCCGTTCTCGTCGCCCCAGGTGCCGCGGATCATGCCCGGCCAGGGCCCGGAGATGCAGAGCTGACCCTGTTCGCCGGTCTCGGCCGGCTGTCCGTCGTCCTTCATGACCACGGTCTGCACGCCGAAGAACGGCCGTCCGGCCGAACCCGGCTTGAGGGGCGTCGCGCCCGGCAGCGGGGTGATCATGAGACCGCCGGTCTCGGTCTGCCACCAGGTGTCGCACAGCGGGATGCGGCCCTTGCCGACCTTCTCGAAGTACCAGAGCCACGATTCGGCGTCGATAGGCTCGCCGACCGAGCCCAGCACGCGCAGCGACGGCATGTCGTGCTTTTCGACCCAGCTCGCGTCCTGGCCCTTGAGCGAGCGGATGACCGTCGGCGCCGTGTAGATGGTCGTCGCCTTGTGCTTTTCGACGACCTCCCAGTAGCGGTCGGGGTTGGGCGAGGTGGGCAGACCCTCGAAGAGGATGCTGGTGACGCCGTTGCTGAGCGGGCCGTAGACGATGAAGCTGTGGCCCGTGATCCAGCCGATGTCGGCGGTGCAGAAGTGGATGTCGTCGTCGTGCAGGTTGAAGACGTACTTGGCGGTGTCGTGCACGTAGAGCAGATAGCCGCCGGTGGAATGCAGGACGCCTTTGGGCGTGCCCGTGGAGCCCGAGGTGTAGAGGATGAACAGCGGATGCTCGGCCTCGACGGCCACCGGCGGGCAGTCGGCGGTGATGTCGGGGGCGGCCATCTCGTCGTGGTACCAGAGATCGCGGCCGGCCTGCATGGGCACGTCACCATCGACGCGCTTGATGACGATGACCTTTTCGACGGTCGTCTCGCCGGTGATGGCGGCGTCGGCGTTGGTCTTGCTGGCCGTGGTCTTGCGGCCGCGGTATCCCTTGTCGGCGCAGATCAGGACCTTGGCGCCGCAGTTGTCGATGCGCGCCTTCAGGGCTTCGGCCGAGAAGCCGCCGAACACCATCATGTGGATGGCGCCGATGCGCGCGCAGGCCAGCATGACGATCGGCAGCTCGGAGATCATCGGCAGGTAGAGGGCGACGCGATCGCCCTTGGTGACGCCGTGCTTCTTGAGCACGTTGGCGAACTTGCCGACCTCTTCTTTGAGCTGGGCGTAGGTGTAGACGACGTTGTCGCCGGGGTCGCCCTCGAAGATGATCGCCGGCTTGTCGCCCTGGCCTGCTTCGACCCAGCGGTCGACGCAGTTGTACGAGGCGTTCAGCTCGCCGCCCAGAAAGTACTTGATCGACGGCGTGGGCTCGAACTGCCACTCGACGACCTTGTCCCACTTCTTCGTCCAGTCGAGCTCGGCGGCGCGCTCGGCCCAGAACCCGTCGGGGTCGTCGATCGAGCGCTTGTACAGGGCCTCGTACTCGGCGAGGCTCTTGATCCACGCGTTCGCCGACCATTCGGGCCTGGGCTGGATCACGACGCTGTCTGCGGTCTCGGTTGCCACCCTGTCCACCTCCGTAGGGAGTTGTACCTTTCGGTCTGTCGGACCCGCCGCCTGGCGATCTGACAGGCGCTCGCGGCGGGGTCGGGTGCGCAGCGCAACCGGCGCACCGCTGTAAGCGGCCGCGCGCAAAGGTCCGCCGCGGACCAACACGGCACTCTATTATCCATGCAACGGAGGTGCAACTGACAAGTGGCCAAGGACCGGCGTGCGGGCGCTGCGCCGCGTCGACTGAGACGAACATAAGTTCGTCTACAGTCTCGACCGCGGGGGGCAGGTTGATGCCGCGACTCGTCGCCGGCCGCTGTCCGGGAGCGCTTGCCGGAGCGTCGAGCGGGCCGTCGGGAGCGCCCGCCAATGACTGGAGCGCGTGAGAAAACGAACATACGTACGTGTCGGCGCTCCTGTCTGCGCCGCCGATCCCCAGCCGAGGCCGGCGGTCGGCTCAGAAGCCATCGAAGGCCGCCGGATAGTCGAGCGTGCGCTCGACCAGGGCGGCCTTCGACGAGGCGGCCGGTCGCCGGCCGGTCTGGCGGACCATGAAGTGGCCCGCTCCCACGTCGAAGCGCTGCGTGACGCGGTGGGCTGTGGCGGCCTCGAAGCCGAAGCGCCCGTAGAAGGCGGGATCGCCGATCACGAACACGGGCAGCCGCGGGTCGGCGAGACGAACACATGTACGTACCACGAGGGTGCCGATGCCGCGACCCTGCAGATCGGGCGCCACGGCGACCGGCGCCAGGGCGAGCGCCGGCCGGCCCGCTTCGCCCGGAGCGATCAGCTCGACACGGCTGAGCAGAGCGTGACCCACGATGCGGCCGTCGCTCACGGCGACCACCGAGACCGCGACGCGACGCTCGCCTTCGAGGCGCTCGACGAGCTTTGCCTCGAGGTCGTAGCCGAACGCCGCCCGCACCATCGCCATGATGGCGGGCAAATCGGCCGGCGTGGCGCGGCGCAGCGCGAGGTCGCAGACGGGAAGCTCGAGGGTGGCGGTCGTGGGGGAGTGCGTGCCGCCGTGTGTCGCGGTTGCGCCAGGCGCCCGGCCGCCGGACGACACGGTTGCGGCCGCAAGCCTGACGTCGCGAGTCCCGGTCACTGGGTTCCCCCGGACAGATGTGGTGGGCAATGTTGGATTTGAACCAACGACTTCCTGCGTGTGAAGCAGGCGCTCTCCCCCTGAGCTAATTGCCCGTAGTCACAAAGATTACCACGTCGGCCGGCGGTTGTGCAGCGCGGCGGCGGGCGCTGCGCTTGCGCTTGCCCGCCTCAGGGTCGTCGCTGCCGAGTCATCGGCGGGGCCGCCGGACGAGCGCAGAGGCATCAGTTGGCGGAGAGGGAGGGATTCGAACCCTCGATGCGCCTCGCGACGCATAACGGTTTTCGAGACCGCCGCTTTCAGCCAGCTCAGCCACCTCTCCGCGAAAGCTCAGCCGAACGTGTGACGACAGGAGATCTGGCGGAGAGGGTGGGATTCGAACCCACGAGACAGGTTAACCCCGCCTACGCGATTTCCAGTCGCGCTCCTTGAACCAGCTCGGACACCTCTCCGCATTCGCGTCCGCATTCGGCAAGGCGACAGTATACCGCAGAGCGCCGACGCCGCCCTTAGCGGCGCTGCCTGAAGAACTCGTGCAGAAGCTCGATCGACTCCTCCTCGAGAACGCCGCCCGTGACCTCGACCGTGTGGTTCAGACGCGGGTCGCGCACGATGTCGAAGAGCGTGCCGGTGGCGCCGGCCTTCTCGTCGGGAGCCCCGTAGACGAGGCGCGGGATGCGCGCCAGCACGATCGCCCCGGCGCACATCGGACAGGGCTCGATTGTGACGTAGAGCACCGTGTCGAGCAGGCGCCAGTGGCCGATGTGTCTGGCGGCCTGTTCGATGGCGAGGATCTCGGCGTGCGCCGTGGGGCTCTGGCGCAGCTCCCGCTCGTTGCCGGCCGAGCCGATGATCTCGCCCTGGAACGTGACGACGGCGCCGACCGGCACGTCACCTTGCGTGGCGGCGTGGGCAGCCTCGCGCAGCGCGAAGCGCATGAAGTACTCGTCGCGTGGAAAGTGGTGCTCGCTCACGGTCCCAGAATGCCCGAGGAGCCACTGAGGATATCAGGCGGCGGCCCGTCGCGCCGCGCCGGCGAGCGGTTCAGNNGTTCAGGTCACAGCGCGCCGCGCCGCCGACCGGCTCACGTCGTTGGGCGTCGCCGCCGATACCTGCATCAGGCCGTACGGGCGGCGTTGAGCAGGGAGAGGTTCATCTTGAGGCACGTGTTCTCGCGCACAGACTGGCTGGGCGACGGCGTGGTCACGCTGGTGCTCGGCGTCGCCGTCGCGGTCGCCGTCTTTCTGCCCTGGGCCAATGTCTTCACGGGCCACGACGTCAATCTGAGCCTGCGCGCCGCGCCCGGCGTCAAGTCCGCGCTGGCCACGTCGTGGGGCGCGCCGGTGCTCGGCCTGGCCGTACTGGTTGTGCTCGTCGGCCTGATGATGGTCGCCAGGCGCCCGGTCCGGCTTTCGGTCCTGCCCTGCCTGGCCGTCGGTCTGGCGGGCCTCGGCATCACGCTGGTCTGCTTCTCGGCGGGCCGGAACATCTGGGAGCCGCTGCGGCCCGGTCTGGGCCTGTACATGGCCACGCTCTCCGGCGTCCTGCTCGTGCCGACCGGTCTCGCCTCGGCCATGGTCGCCGGCATACTCACCTCGCCGGCGATCATGGAACGTGCCCGAGCCAGGGCCGCCGCGCGCCGCCTCACGGCCGGCCCGGGCGAAGCCGACCTGTAAGACACACCGCCCCCCAGCGAACCTATGCCGAGGCCGCGGCGGGCTCGGCGTCCTCTTCTTTTGCGGGGGCCCTGGTTCTGCCGCCCGGCAGGAAGCAGCTCACGACGAAGCCCAGCAGGCCGATGACGCCGATGGCCAGTAGCGCTTTCTGCAATCCGTCGTTGCGGGCGTTCTGGTTGAACTGCACGAACTGAGCCACCAGCGGCGCCGGCTCGCCCTTGCCGCGCAGATACGCTGTAGCCTGGGCGTTGCTCACCGTTTGCGCGTCTTTGCGCAGAGCGCTCACGACCCTGGCCTTGTCGCTCGTGGGGATCCCCGAGAAGTGTTCGACCTGGGCCGACAGCGAGCCGATGAGCGTGGCCATGAGTACGGCGCCGGCGACGGCGGTGCCGAAGGCGCCGCCGAGACTGCTCACGGCGCGCGAGAGGCCCGAGATCTCGCTCTGCTCGGCGGCCGCGACGGCGCCCTGCGTGATGTTCATGAGGGGCGCGTTCACCAGGCCGATGCCGATGCCGGCGACGATCATGCCGGGCAGAAAGGCCCACTGGTCGACGCTGGCCTTGAGCTCGGTGGCCACCAGCAGGATGCCGGCCGAGAAGGCCAGCATGCCGATCTGCACCAGCAGCCTGGGCGCGACGATCTGGGTGAGCCGGCTCACACGCATCGCGACGATGATGATGGCGATCGTCATGGGCAGGATCAGCAGGCCGCTGTGGAAGGCCGAGTAGCCGAGCGCGATCTGCATGAACACCGGCCCCACGAACAGAAAGCCGGCCTGCATGAACATGAGGGCGAGAATGCCGAGCAGGCCGAACAGGACGGCGCGCTGCCCGAACATGCGCACGTCGAGGAGCGCCTCCTTGCCGGCCTTGAGCATGTGCCGCTCCCAGAGCCCGAAGGCGACCAGCAACAGCGCCCCGACGACGACGAACGGGATCACCGGCGAGACGCCGCCCTGGGCGATGAGCGCGTGCTTGAAGGCCACTACCGGCACGCGGGCGGCGACCCAGCCGTACCTGCTGGCCTGCAGCACGCCGAGCACGATGATCGCCAGGCCCAGCGCCTGGAGCACCGCGCCGACGCCGTCGAGCTTGACCTTGGCGCGCGTTTTGCGGGGCACCTTGATGCGGTGCGCCAGAAGCAGAGTGACGATGACGACGCAGACCTCCATGGCAAACGAGTAGCGCCAGCTCGCGAAGGTCGTCAGAAAGCCGCAGACCAGCGGCCCCAGAGCGGCACCCATGGCGGCCATGGCACCCACCGCGGCAAAGGCGGAGATGCGCACCTTGCCGGCCGGGAAGATCGTGCCGACGATCGAGTAGATGGCCGGGATCATGAGGGCCGAGCCGAGGCCCTCGAGCAGTGACCAGCCGAACATCATCACCGGCAGACTGGGGCTCAGCGCCGTGATGAAGGCGCCGCAGCCGTACATGGCGACGCCGATCAGAAAGGCGGTACGGCGCCCCCAGATGTCGCCGAGCTTGCCGCCGATCAGCATGAAGGCGGCCATGATCAGCGAGTAGAGGACGAGCGCCGACTGCACGCCCGACACGGTCGTGCCCAGGCTCTTCACCACCGACGTCACGGCGACGTTCATGGCCGTGGTGTCGTAGGCATTGATGAACTGCGCCAGGCAGAGCGCCACCAGGATGAGCTTGAGCGGCAGCGCCGCGGCGCTCGCCACCGCGCCGGCGCCCGCGCTGGCGGCGGGCGTGGGGTCGGCGCTGCTGGGCATGATCCCTCCAGGGAGCCCGCCGGTCGGCGCGCTCGGCGTTCACACCGATATCGCCGCGTCCGTGGTCTCCGGTCTCGACAGTGCCCGCCGATCGTACACGGGGGCAAACGCTCGCTTGCCGCTGTGCCGGCTCGCACACGGCGGTCGACGTTGGCGCGCCGCCGCGCCGGCGGGCGGTCGGCGTTGAAGACGGCTGTGGTACCATGCCCGGGTTCGGGGATGGAGTCCCCCGTTGAATGCCCCCCCGGGGCTGATGGCTCCTGTCGCGCAAACTCAAGAGGCGCCCACAGGGCCATCACACAAGGAGGACTCCGCCGTGCAGCAGCTCTTCACGATCGCCGCCGTCTGGCTGGCCCTGGCGGTCGTGGCGGCCGTCATCGCCAATCGTCTGCGCATCGCCATCGCCCTCGTCGAGATCTGCGTGGGCGTGGCCGTGGCGGCCATCGCCACGCATTTCGGCTGGTTTGGCCGCCTGGGCTCCAACCAGCAGTGGCTGCAGTTCCTGGCCTCCACCGGGGCCGTGCTGCTCACCTTCCTGGCCGGAGCGGAGCTCGACCCCGCGGTCATCCGCACCAAGCTGACCGAGGTCACGGTGGTCGGCCTGGTCGGCTTTACGGCGCCGTTCCTGGGATGCGCGGCCGTGGCCCACTGGGCGCTGGGCTGGAACTCCCAGGCCAGCCTGCTCACCGGCGTCGCCCTGTCCACGACCTCCATGGCCGTCGTCTACTCGGTGATGCTCGAGACCGGCTTCAACCGCACCGGCTTTGGCAAGGGCATCCTCGGGGCGTGTTTCATCAACGACCTGGGGACCGTGATCGCGCTCGGGGTGCTGTTCGCGCCCTTCACGTACAAGACGATCGTGTTCATCGCGGCCACGGTCGTCGTGGTCGCCGCCCTGCCGCTGGTCATCAACCGCATGACGCGGCTCTACGGACACCGCACCGCCGCGATCCGCACCAAACTGATCATGGTGGTGCTCCTGGGTCTCGGCGCGCTGGCCTACTGGGCGGGCAGCGAAGCCGTCCTGCCGGCCTACATCGTGGGTATCGTCCTGGCCGGCGGCGCCGCCCAGGATCACCACTGGATCCGGCGGCTGCGCACGCTGACCGTCGGCTTTCTCACGCCCTTCTACTTTCTGCGGGCCGGCATGCTGGTCAGCGTGAGCGCCGTGGCGGCGGCGCCGTTTGTCGTGCTCGCCCTGCTGGGCGCCAAGGTCGGCGCCAAGATCTTCGGCCTGTACCCGGTCATCGGTCGCTTTCGCCGCGAGCGCAACGAGCGCTGGTACTACACGCTGATGATGTCGACCGGGCTCACCTTCGGGACGATCTCGGCCCTCTATGGCCTGAGCCACGGCATCGTCACGCCGCGCCAGTACTCGTACCTGGTCGCCGTGGTCATCGGCACGGCCGTGATCCCCACCCTGATCGCCAGCCTGGCCTTCGTGCCCCGGCACCTGCTGGCGGCGCCGCAGGTCGAGGCTGTGGCCGCGGGTGCGAGCGCGGGCGCCGAGGCGCGCAGCCCGGCTGCGGGCGCCGCAGCCGTCGGGGAAGCGGTCATGCGGGCGCTGCTCGACGTGGAGACGCCGTTCGTGGACAGCGAGATGCTGGCGGCGGCGCTCGACGAGCTCGACCTCGAAGAAGAGGAATCGGAGGAGGTCGCCGACGAGGGCTGACCGGCCGAAGCCGTAGATGTAGCTGTCGAGGACCGAGAACGCGCGAGCGGCCAGTTCGAGCGTGAACCCTGCTCGCCGAAGGGTCCCCACCGGGTCGGCGCCGTGGTGTCCCTCGCCGGCGCCGTAGCGCTCCTCGTCATCTGGCTGCTCGGAAGGTCTTGCGCCGTCAACTAACCCGTCCCTCGCCGGCGCCCCGCCACCTGCAGGAGGCTTCTTCTACCAGGCGGGCGGCTTGCGAATGGCTCGCCCGTCCGCGGCCAGGACGGGGTCGGGAAGCTGGTGCTTGGCGTACTTCTTGCCCGCGATCTTGAACGTGCCCGTGGCCACGCCGTCGAAGGCGAGGTTCGAGCGGTTGGCCGGGAAGAGCATGTAGACGTCGACCCGCGTCTGGAGGCGTCGCGCCGCGGCGACGGCGGGCACGAGGTCGGTATCGCCGGTGACGACCATCACGGCATCGCAGCTTCCGTCGGCGACCACCTCGACGAGCTTGACCGCGATGTTCACGTCGGTCTCTTTCTCCTCATGCCGCTTGAAGTGGATGTGACGCCCGCAGGCCGGACAGGTCTGGTAGATATCCTTGGCCTTGAAGTTGCCCAGCCCGACCGTGACGCCTTTGGCCTGGAGCGCCTCGATGAAGATCTGATGGCGGGCGACGGTGGCCGAAGAGCGATGTGTGGCGAGCGCCGAGAAGTAGTAGATGCCGCCAAGGGTCGCACCGCCGCCGACCAGCGACAGGTACGAACTGCACAGCCCGGGCAGGTCGAGCCAGTGGCAAGAGCGGCCCTGCTGATGCTCGACCTCTTTGAGCGAGTGGTACAGGTTGAAGCCGTCGACGATGAAGCAGGTGCGCTTGGCCACCGGACCCCCAGAAAAGAAAAACCCCCGGGATCGCAACCCCGGGGGGCCCAGAAGGCCGTAGCCCACTGGGGATGATCACATTGTAGTCAATACCCAGCCTGCCCACCCGTCAAGCCGCTGGACGTGGACGATCGACCTTCGGTTGACGCTTTCCGAGTACCTGGCCGACAAAGGCAGGACCTCAGTCTCGGGGCGATCACGACCCCCGTGGCCTTGTGGCCAAGAAACGGCCAAGCGGCCCCCTCGGGGCCGACAGCGGGCATCGCCCGATGTCCACGAAGGGCTGCATTTGCAGGGGGGGACTCTGGCGCGCCAGGAGGGATTCGAACCCCCGACCTTCGGTTCCGTAGACCGACGCTCTAATCCAGCTGAGCTACTGGCGCACAGGGATTGGAAGTATACCGCAAAACGGGGCACGGGCGAGCGGCTGGCGGAGAAGCCGGGATTCGAACCCGGGAACGAGCTAAACACCCGTTAACCGCTTAGCAGGCGGCTGCCTTCAGCCACTCGGCCACTTCTCCGCGGGGGGCTCACTATACCGCACCGCCTCGGCGCTCGAAAGTCCGCGCCGCGCGCCGGGATGGACCCGCTCGCCATCCCCAGCGCGCCGCCATGAACCCGCTCGCCATCCCCTACGCGCCGGGATGAACCCGCTCGCCATCCCCGATATCATTCAGGTATTCGTGGCTGCCGCTCCAACAGGAGGGAACGTGACAGTGGAGATCGCCGGCATCGAAGCCGAACTGGTGGCCCGCGTCGAGCGCGAGACGAGCGCCCTGCTCAGCGCGCTGATCCGCATCGACACGAGCAATCCGCCCGGCAACGAAAGCAAGGTCGCCGCCTTTCTCGACGACTACTTTCGCCGCCACGGTCTGCGCGGCGAGATCGTCGGTGAGCCGGCCGACCGGCGCAGCTTCGTCGCCTCGCTGACCGGCTCGCGTCCCGGCCCGCGGCTCGTGCTCATGGCTCACGAAGACGTCGTGCCGGCCGCCGCCGAGCACTGGACGGAGCCGCCCTTCGCCGGTGTTGTCAAAGATGGCTACATCTGGGGGCGCGGCGCGATCGACGTGAAGAACCTGCTGGCGGCGTTCTGCGTGGTGATGACGCGCCTGGCCGAGGAAGGCCGCGATTTTGCCGGCGAGGTCGTCTTTGTGGCCGAGGCCGACGAAGAGGACGGCGCCGTCGGCGGGGCGCGCTGGCTCACCTCGCAGCGTCCCGACCTGGTGCGCTGCGACTATCTGTTGAACGAAGGCGGGGGAGAGTTCCTGGTCATGCCCGGCGGGCAGCGGCTCTACGAGCTGCACGTCGGCGAGAAGGGCACGGCGCAGTTTCGCATCGTGGTCGCCGGCGAGTCGGGTCACGCCTCGGTGCCGCTGCGGCGCGGCAACGCGGTGGTGGGCGCCGCCGACGTCGTGCGCGCCCTCCACGAGTACGAGCCGCGCCTGAGCCTCGAGACGGTGCCGGCCGAGTACGTCGAGCTGCTGGTCTCCGACCCCGACCTGCGGGCGCGGTTGCTCGACGAGGGCTCCGCCCGGGCGGCCCTCGCCGAGCTCGGCGCGCGCGATCGACGGGCCGCCGACCTGCTCGCGCCGCTGTACGGCGTGACTTTCGCGCCGACGATCGTCCACTCGAGCGGCGTGGCGGTGAACGTGTTCCCGCCGAGCGCCGCGGTGACCGTGGACTGCCGCATGCCGGTGGGTTGGGATCAGGCGCGGGTGGCCGCCGAGGTCGCGGCCGCGCTGGCCGGGGTAGACGCGCGCTGGGAGATCGAGTGGCTCGGCACGATCGAAGGCAACGCCTCGCCGGCCGACACGCCCTTGCGGCAGGCCGTGAGCGCGGTGATGGCGCGCCTCGTGCCCGGCTCGCGCGTCGTGCCCGTCCACTCGGTCGGCTTCACCGACTCGAACTGGTTCCGGGCGGCGTTTCCCGACGTGATCGCCTACAACTTCGGGCCCTTCCTGGTCGACGACGGCGACGCCGTCTCGCCGCTGTTCCACAACGTCGACGAGCGCATCAACGTGCGCGACCTGGCGTTCCAGTCGGTGTTCGCCTACGAGCTCGTCAAGGAGCTGCTCGGCTAGCTGCCGCCGGCCGAGCCGGGCGGCGGCTCCTTGACCGGCGCGGCGGTCACGGCGTCNNCTGCGGTCGCGCCCGGGGCAGCCCGTCATGGCGTCCTCCTTCTGTCGGCTCCGCGCGCCGCGAGCAGGTCGCGGACGGTGGGGAAGGTGTCCAGGTCGGTGTGCGGCAAGAACAGGGCCGACATGTATTCGTCCATGAAGGTCGGGTCGGCCGACAGCTCGAGATACGTCATCTTGGCGGCCACGGCGAGCACGTCGTGGCGCACGTTGACGCACAGCAGCGCGGTGTAGGCGCCCACCGCGCTGGTGTTACCCAGAAAGTGGAAGCGCTCGACCGGCAGGTCGGGCAGCAGACCAATGCGAATCGCCTTCTCGACGTCGAGGTACTGGCCAAAGGCGCCGCCTATCAGAATCTGCTCTACGTCGGCCAGCTCGACACCGACGCTGCGGCAGAGCACCGAGTAGCCGGCGTAGATCGCCGCCTTGGCGCGCAGCAGGCTGGTGACATCGCTCTCGGTGAGCACGATGTCGTGGTCGGCGCCGGCCTCGTGAGCAAAGGCCACGACGTACTCCGCCTTGCCGCTGTCGCCCACCCGCACGCGCGGCGTCGCGCCGGCGAGCTCGCGGTCGATGCGCCCCGACTTGTCGAGCACGCCGGTGGCCAGCAGCTCGCCGAGCAGGTCGATCAGGCCGCTGCCGCAGAGACCCGCCGCCGGGGCGTCGTCGATGGTGCGAAACGTCGGCTCGAGGGTCTCGGCGTTGATCCAGATGTCCTCGATGGCGCCGGAGCTCGCCCGCATGCCGTGCTCGACTCCGCCGCCCTCGAAGGCCGGACCGGCCGAGCAGGCGCAGGCGATCAGCCAGTCCTTGTTGCCGAGCACGATCTCGCCGTTGGTGCCGATGTCGATGAACAGGGTCAGGCGCTCGGTGGTCGACAGGCCCGAGCTGATCACGCCGGCCGTGATGTCGCCGCCCACGTAGCTGCCGACCGCCGGCATGGTGTGGACGCGGGCCGACGGGTTGACGTTGAGCCCGAGCTCGGCGGCGATCAGCCTGGGTGCCACGGTGATGGTCGGAATATAGGGCTCCTCGCGCAGGTAGCGCGGATCGAGACCGAGCAGCAGGTGCGTCATCGTCGTGTTGCCGGCCACCGAGACCTCGTGGATGTCGCCCCCCGGCACGCCGGTGCGCGCCTCGAGCGTGGCGATGAGGTCGTTGATGGTCTCGACGACCAGACGCTGCAGGCGCGCGAGGCCGCCTTCGTGCCCCGCATAGACGATGCGGCTGATGACGTCGTCGCCGCAGGCGATCTGCTTGTTGAAGGCGCTCGACGAGTCGGTCACGCGGGCCGTGGTGAAGTCGACGAGGTAGGCGACCACGCTGGTCGTGCCGACGTCGACGGCGAGGCCGTAGTTAAAGCCGGGGTCGCCCGTGGGCCGCACGTCGATCAGGCGCGGCGGCAGGTACGTGCCGTAGATCCAGTCGCGCATCTCGAGGGTGAGGCACACGCGCCAGTGGGCCGCGCGCAGCCGGCGGCCGAGATCCTTGATCACCGGTAGCTCGGCGCGCAGCTCGGGAATGCCGTGCTGGCGGGCGAGCTCGCGGCGCAGGCGATCGAGGTCGCTTGTGTTGTCGGTCAGCGTGGGCGGTTCGATCTTGAGGCAGATCGTGCGCACCGCCGGGTCGCGGCGCCAGTCGCACTGCACCGGCAGCAGCTCGGGCTGGGCGGCGGCGTGGCCGTGCGGTCGCACCTCCTCGTCGCGGGCCGGCGGCACGGTGACCTCGACGGGGGCCGTGACGAACGCCTGGCAGGCGAGGGCCGTGCCGACTGCGATCTCGGCCGCCGTCAGGCGGGCGTTGGCGCGGCGCTCGAGGCCCTCGCCGGTCACCCTGACCTTGCAGCGGCCGCAGCGGCCCTGGCCGCCGCAGGGGGCGTCGATCTGCAGACCGGCGGCCGTGGCGGCGTCGAGCAGCGACGTGCCGACCACCACCTGCGTCATCTGGCCTTCGGGCAGGAAGGCGACGACGACGCGATCGTCCACGGGGACCTCCTCGGCCGGGGGTGGCGGCGGCTGCGCTGGCGCGACGATGACTCTATCGGCCTAGTGGAAAGTAGCTATGGGTACTGTACGCAGCGGAGAGGGCACTGGCAACGATGCCTCTTCAGAAACGGTGCGATGAACTCGCGCGCGAACGTTGCGATGAACTCGTGCGCAAACGATTGGATGAGCTTGCGCGCGAACGGTGCGACGAGCTTCGCGGGAAAGGGTGCGATGAGCCTCTACGATGAGCGTCTTGCAGGGTTGGGCCTGACGGTCGACGGCTACGAGTGCAGACGGACCGAGAAGCCGGTCTCGAGCGGCTTCACGCGGGTGACCACCGAGATCGCGCTCCATGGCTGCGGCCAGGTCGGACGCGGCGAAGACGTCATCTACGACGCGCCCGACCACGACGACTACCCGGCGCGCCTGGGTCTGGGCTGGGTCGGCACGCTGGGCGGGTTTCTGGCGCGCCTGTCGTGGCTGCCGCTGTTCGCGCGCGAGCCGGCGCGCCCCGCGAGCCACGAGTACCGGCGCTGGGCCTTCGAGAGCGCGGCGCTCGACCTGGCGCTGCGCCAGGCCGGCCTGTCGCTCGGCGCAGCCCTGGGACTGCCCTACCGGCCGGTGCGCTTCGTGGTCTCGACGCGGCTCGACATTCGCCCCTGGCTTGCGCTCTACCCTGATCTGGAGTTCAAGCTCGATCCCACAGAGGGCTGGGACAAGGCGCTGGTCGCCGAGATCGCCGCCACCGGCAGCGTGCGGGTGCTCGATTTCAAGGCCTACTACGGGGGCACCCTTGTGGAGAACCCGCCCGAGCGCGCCGTCTACAGCGCCGTCCTGGCCGCGTTTCCCGAGGCGCTCGTCGAGGACGCCGGCATCGACGACGGCACCGGCGCGCTGGTGCGCGCCGCGGCGCCGCGCCTGTCGTGGGACGCGCCGATCCACTCCTGGGCCGACGTCGAGGCGCTGCCCCTGCCGGCGCGTCACCTCAACATCAAGCCCTCGCGCTTCGGCACGGTGCGCGCGCTGCTCGACTGCATCGAGCGCGCCCGCGGCGCCGGCATCGAGCTCTACGGCGGCGGCCAGTTCGAACTTGGCGTGGGCCGCGGTCAGATCCAGGCGCTGGCCAGCCTGTTCTACCCCGACGGACCCAACGACGTGGCGCCCATCGGCTACAACGAGCCGCAGGCGCGAGCGGGCTTGCCGNNCAGGTGGCGGGTTTCGGGTTCGACGGGACCTGACACATACGTGGGGTCGCCGACCGACCCGCCGGCGCTCGCCCCGGCGCCTGCTACACTGGGGCACGTGAAGCACCGCCCGCCGCCGGCCGCACGGTGGCGGGCCCGCGAAAGGAACGACCGCCTGCCCCGGTACACCCGCAGAGATTTTCTCAAGCTCGCCGGCGTCGCCGTGGCCGGCTCGACCGTCGCCGGCTCGACCGTGCTCGCGGCCTGTGGCGGCCGCGCCGTGCAGAACCCTCCGGCGAGTCTTGCCCAGCGCAGCGTGGCGCCGCCGGCGCCGGCCGGCAGCGCCTATCTCGCCGTGGCCCACGGGCCCGACCCGGCCGCCATCACGCGGGCGGCGGTGGCGGCGGTGGGCGGCATGAAGCGCTTCGTGGCGCGCGGCGCCGAGGTCATCGTCAAGCCCAACATCTGCACCGACGGCCGTGCGCCCCAGTACGCGGCGACCACCAATCCGGTCGTGGTGGCGACCCTGGTCGAACTGGCCCTGCAGGCCGGCGCCGGGCGCGTGCGCGTCATGGACCAGCCGTTCGGCGGCACGTCGTCGTCGGCCTACCAGACGAGCGGCATCGGCGCCGCCGTCGCCGCGGCCGGCGGCGAGATGGTCGTCATGAGCCCGCTGGGGTACGACCACGTGGCCATCCCGCAGGGCCGCTCGATCACCTCGTGGGATGTGTACCGCGACCTGCTCAGCGCCGGCACGGTGATCGACGTGCCCATCGCCAAGACCCACGGTTCGGCCGGTCTGACCCTGGGCTGCAAGAACCTGATGGGAGTCGTGCGCGACCCGGGCGGCTTTCACAGCGACCTCTCGCAGCGCATCGCCGACCTCGTCAGCCTCGTGCGGCCGCAGCTCACCGTCATAGACGCGGTGCGTATTCTCACCGCCAACGGGCCCACCGGCGGCGACCTGGCCGACGTGCGGGTCACCGACACGGTGATCGCCAGCCACGACATCGTGGCCGCCGACGCCCGGGCGACGGCGCTGTTCGGCCTGACGCCCAGCGACGTGCCGGCCATTGCCGCGACCGCCGCCATGGGGCTTGGTAAGATGAGCGTGCCGGCCAGGCAGATCAAGACGATCAGGCTCTAAGGGGCTACGGAGGCCAAGATGAACGCAAACGGCGCCAACGGTGCGACCACGGGCAGGCAGGTAGTCGACGCCCTCGCCGACCACGAGGACGCGATCGGCGACCTCTACGATGCCTACGCCCTGTGCTTCGCCGACGCCGCGAGCTTCTGGCAAGGCCTGTCGGCCGAAGAGTACGGTCACGGCTCGCTGATGCGCGATCTCACCGCCCACGAGCACGAGCTCGACGTGTTCGTCGACACGAAGCGCTTCTCACTGCCCGAGCTGCGCGCCGCCACGCAAGGCGTGCGCGACCAGATCGCGGTCGCCGCGGGCAGCCGGCTCACTCTCATTGAGGCGCTCGAGACCGCCCTGGGTTTCGAGCAGGAGATCGTCGAGCGCGAGGCCTACCAGGTCTTCGAGAGCGACACGGCCAACGTGGCCCGCGTGCTCGGTCATCTGCGCGTCTCGTCGGAGCGGCACCGCGACGCCATCAGGGAGCTCCTGATGCGCCAGCCGCGGTAGGCGGGGGAGACCGGTGCCGATCTGCGACAACTGCGGGATGGGCCTGCCCGTCGGCTACGACTACTGCTTCAAATGCGGCTACCCGGTGCGCGGCCTGCCCCCCGAGGGTCCCATCGTGGGCGGGGTGGGACCGGCGGCTGCGCAGCAGCCGCCGGTCCCCGACGACGACGGGGCTTCGTCGCTGGGCGGCCCCCCGCCGTTCGGCTCGCCGGCCACCACCGGCTATGGCGTGCCCGGGGCGCCAGGTTATGGCGCGCCCGGCGCGCACGGCCACGGCGCGCCCGCCGCGTCCGGCTACGGGGCGCCCGCCGCGAGCGCCCGCACCCAGGTGCTCGCCGGCTGGAACAGCCGCCTGGTGGCGTCGCTCATCGACTACATGCTGGTCTCGGCGGCGGTCGGCCTGGTGGTCTGGCTCTCGGGCGCGTTCGGCGGCGCCCAGGGTCTGCTCAGCCACCTCGGCAAATCGTCGCGGCCGATGATGGAGCTCGAGGGCGCCCTTATGCTGAGCTTCTTTGCCTACAACTTCGTTTGCGAGGCGGCCTTTCACGCCACGCTGGGCAAGCGCGTGCTGGGGCTACGGGTCGTGGCCTACGGCGGCGGCTCGGCCGGCGCGGGCGCCTTGCTGACGCGCAATCTGACCAAGATGCTGAGCTGCCTCGTCTGGTTCGTGGGCGTGCCGATCGCCCTGTTCGCCATAGCCACCAACCCCGACCACCAGCGTCTGGGCGACCGCCTGGCCCGCACCTACGTGCTGCGCGACCTCGTCACGTTCGCGCCGGATACGTTGCGGTAGGGCAGCGCCGCGGCCGTGACGCCCGACCCCTCAGCCGCCGGCGCCGGACACCTCACGCGACGCCAGCTCCTCATCGGCGCTTCGGCCGTCGGTCTCTCGGCCGCCGCCGCCGGCGCTCTGCTGGAACGCTCCGCTGGGGGCGGTTCCGCAGCCGACGACAAGGGCGCCGGCCCAGGCGCGGCGCAGAGCGCGAGCACCTTTCCGCAGCTCGGTGTGGCCATGCCGGGTGACGCCCGGCCGGACGCTCCCGAGCTGGCCCATCGCGGCCCGTTCGGGGTGGGCGTGCGCGGCTGGACGGTCACCAACCCCGACCAGCTCGACATACTTCACGCAAGCGCCGGCGCGCCCGGTCCGCGGTACGACCGGCCGCTGCCGCTGCTGGTGTGGTACCCGGCGGTCATTCCCGCGCACACGGCCGAGCTGACCACCTACTCGGACGTCCTGGGCAGCGGGCCCGGCGACCCGGCGCGCCCCAACCTGCCGTTCGAGTTCGCCGGACGCGCCCTGCGCGGAGCGGCTCCCGACGCCGGCCGCGGTCCCTACCCTCTCTTGATCGTCTCGCACGGTTACCCGGGTTCGAACGTGCTTCTCACCAACCTGACGGAGAACCTGGCCTCCAAGGGGTATGTGGTCGTCGCCATCCAGCACACCGATTCCACGCACGGCGACGCCGCCGACATCTCCAGCACCCTGCTCAACCGCCCGCTCGACATTCACTTCGTCCTCGAGCAGATGGCCGCGCTGGGCGCGAAGGGCTCGGGCAGCTTTCTGTCGGGGGTGGTCGACGCCGGCAACACGGCGCTCGTCGGCTACTCGATGGGCGGGTACGGTGCGCTGATCGCCGCGGGCGCGGGCATCACCGCGGCGGCCGTCTCGTCGGGGGCGCCCGGCGGTGCGCTCGAGGTCCTGCAGGCGGGGACCGCCGCTTACGCTGCACTGGTCGACCCGCGCGTCAGGGCGATCGTCGCCATCGCGCCGTGGGGCGGCACGTATGGCGTGTGGGATGCCCACGGGCTGCGGGGGCTCAAGGCGCCCGCCCTGCTGGTGGTCGGCGACCAGGACCAGACGGCGCCCTACGCCGGCGTCAGGTTCATCTTTGAGAACGCGGTCGCATCCGATCGCTACCTGCTCGTCTTTCAGAGCGGCGATCACGAAGTGGCCGTGAACCCGGCGCCGCCCATCACCTTCACGCGCTGGCGCGAGTACGTGCACTACCAGGAACCGGCGCTCGACAACTCACGCACCAACAACGTCTGCCAGCACTTCCTCACGGCGTTTCTTGGCATGCACCTCAAGGGCGACGACTACCGCGACTACCTCGACGTGAAGTACGCAAGCTCCAACGACAGCAACCGGTACAGCCTTCCCGGCTATCCCGCCGGCGTCATCTGGAAGGGCTTTCCGGAGTGGTCCGCCGTTGGCCTGGAGATGCATCACGCGAAGCCGTAGCGCGGCCGGCGCCGGCGGCGCAGCCGTAGCGCGGCCGCGCCGGCGGCGCGGCCGGGCCGACGCCGGCGACTCGATCGGTTTTTCGTTGACCCGTGATAGGCTGACCGGGCGGCGGGCTGCCGTGGTGTTTGAGCGTCTGCGCGGCGGCCGGGTGGCACTGCTCCGAGGGGGGCGTGGTGTCGTGTCACTGCCGTAGTAACGTGCCGGCCGGCGCTGTGCCCGGCCACCGTGACAATCGCCCCCCGGTCTGGTCAGGAGCCTACACGGGGGGTGTCGCCATGGGTCGCGCAGTCAGGGTCTTGCTGGTAGCCGGACTGGCTCTGGTGTTGCTTGGCGGTCTGGGAGGCAGCGCCTACGCGAGCGCCAAGTGCGCCCCCGCCTTCGCCCCTTACCAGATCCCGCCGCAGGCGCCGGCGGCGACGTCGGCCACGGTGCGCGCACTCCTCAAGGGCTCGAGCGTGACGTCCCAGGACGCCTGGATCGCGGTTCACCTGCAAGGCGGCCCGTACCAGATCGGCTTTCAGAACGGCTACCTGACGGCGCAGTCCTCCGACTACTCGATCCTGGTCGACGTGGGCGCGCCCGGCAGCGACGACCGCCGGGTGGCCGACAAGGTGGCCCGGAAGTACGTCTGGCCGCTGGTGCCGGCCGAGTACCGCCAGGAGCTGCAGGGCATCGCCGACGGCATGCAGGCGGCCGGCTACCCGCAGGACTCGCTGTGGGACGTGGTGGCCGCCAACGCCTGGGCCGACGAGCCGTGTTACGCCACGCTGCTGCCCGGCGCGGACTCTGCATCGGGCAGCGCCGACTCTGCGTCCGCCGCCGCTCTTACCGCCGGCGCCCAGCGCCGCGGCGGCTGCAGCGCCTTCATCGCCACCGGCAGCGCGACCACCGACGGCCGGCCGGTGATGGGCCACGACACGTGGACCGACTACGACGGCGCCTTCGTCAACGACGTCATGTTCTACGTGCACCCGCTCAAGGGCTACGACTTTACCTATCAGTCGTCCGGCGGCGAGATCTGGAGCGGCCTGGACTGGTACGAGAACAGCGCCGGACTGCTGCTCACCGAGACCACGCTGGCCGACTCCACCTACACGCCGACCGGCACGCCGGTGTTCGTGAGGGCGCGCGAGGCCGCGCAGTACGACGCCACCGTCGCCCAGGCCGTCGACACGCTCGTCCAGCACAACAACGGGGCCTACTCGAACGAGTGGCTGATCGGCGACAAGACAGGCGAGATCGCCTCGCTGCAGCTCGGCAACAAGGCTCACGACTTGAACGAGACCCACAACGGCTTTTACGGCTCGAGCAACTTCGACTGGGGCCCCAAGACGCGGGCCGAAGAGATCGCCGGCCAGTCGGC
>PLTW01000234.1:0-474 GCA_003164655.1 Actinomycetota bacterium | reverse complement strand
CGCGACATCTGTGGCGAGCCCGAGTACTTCACCCCGGGGCTTCTCGACTGGGATGCCTGGGTGCTCGACCCGGAGGGCGCGATCGACGGCAAGGTCTGCACCGAGGCCATGGCCGTCAACGGCCTGAAGTCGTGGGCCTGCTGGGGCCACGGCAGCGGCGACCACTTCGACGCCGCCGCCTACCTGGCCGCCAACCCGGACTGGGCGGCCGACAACGGCGCTCTGGCGGTGTTCGGGCTGAAGACCTTCTCGGCTCAGTCCACCGACCGCTGGGTGGCGCTCAAGGGCGACTGAGCGCCGCGCGTGGCGTGACGGTCGGCCGCCGCGCTGGCCGCGGTGGCCGATGAGACCGCCGCGCCGGCCGCGAGCGGCCGGCTGGAGCCGGCGAACGACCAGCGCACGGCTCCCGAGGCCAGGAAGGTGACGCTGATCGTGCCGTTGGTCTGGGTCGTATAGATCGTGGCGTGGGCCGCC
>PLTW01000177.1 GCA_003164655.1 Actinomycetota bacterium | reverse complement strand
TCAGCGGCGACTACTTCGCCTCCGGCCGGCCGTAGGCGCCGGCAGTCGCCGGGCGCTCGGGGCGGCCCAAGCTCTTCTCGCACTTCGGCAGCAGTTCCGCTCCGGGAGCCGATCTTCTTGCGCGTCGGCGGCGGCCCGGCTCTGTGGGCCGGTCAGCGACGCGCTCGCAGGACCCGCGCCTCGCCGCGGCGCCGCGTGAGACCCTCCCTGTCGAACATCTCGAGCAGCGCCTGCGCGTGACGGCGGCCCGTGGCCAGCACATCGCGGTACTCGGCGAGCGTGATCTGGGGGAGGCGCGCCAGCGCCTCTTCGAGGCGCTGGCGCGCCTCGTCGACCGCCGCCCGGCCAAACCAGAGGTCGCGGTCGGCGCGCACCGCCGCCCCGCGCCGCGTCAGCACCTCCAGGACCGCCACGACGTCGTGGCGGTCGGCTGCGAGCTCCTCTTCGAGTGAGGCGAGCGTGGGCGGCGCGAACCGCGCCGCCGCGAGCCGCTCGCCGACGCGCGCCGCAAGGGCTTCGAGGGCGGTGGTCAGGGCATCGCCTGCGCCCGCGGCGGCGTAGCCGCCGCCGCGTTCCACGAGCTCGCCCGCGTCTGTCAGGCGCCCCGCGACTACCGCGAGGGCGTCGAGCGGGAACCGGGGCACAGCGGCGGCGATCTCGGCGAGCGGTACGAAGGGGTTCTCGGGACGCTCCGCGCCGCGGCGCCGGAGCAGCGTCACCATCTCAGCCGTCACCGCCGCGATCGTCCCGCCGGCAAACCAGCGCCGCTCATCGCCGGGATGCGGGCGGCCGCGGGTCGCCGTGCCCGGCGCCGTGGCCGTGCCCGTGTCCGGCGCTGGCGGACCTGGGCGCGAGTCGTCTCCGGCAATGATCTCCAGATCGCCCGACGCCACCAGCGCCGCCAGGGCACCGGACGCCTGGGCCGCGGAGATGCCCGCCGCAGCGAGGTCGGCGGCCCCGAGGCCGGCGGGCCCGTGATCGGCCGCCGCCAGCAGGCACGCCCGCGCGATGTCGCCGGCGGCGACGGCGCGCAGGAAGGCGAGCTGACCGTCACGATCGTGCCAGCGCCGCGGCAGCGCGTCGAGTATGATCCCGCCGCCGATGGTCTGCCCGGGCGACAGCGAGCGCAGGATGAAGCGGTCGTGCGGCTCGACGGCGGCTGCGCCGCCGTCGAGCCGCACGACCGCGACCGTCCCCTCTCCCGGCAGCAGCTCACGCCGGTCGAGGAACGCCAGGTGGGCCTGGTGGGCCGCGGTGCCGTGATGCAGGCGGACGCGCTCTCCGGTCTTGAGCGCCCGCGCCCCGGCGACGAGCCGCACCGACACGGCGAACGATCGGGTGGGCGCGTAGAGCACCGCGGCATCGGGGCCAACCAGAAAGGCGCCGCGCTCGAGCGTCGCCCGGTCGACGCCGCGAAGGCCCAGCGCCACGCGGCTCCCGGCCGGCGCCGTCGTGACCGCGCGATCGTGTATCTGCACGCTGCGCGCCGTCACCGCCGCGCCGCCGGGCTGCACGATCAGGCGGTCGCCTGGGCTCACCGTGCCCCGCCACAGGGTCCCGGTGACCACGGTGCCCAGGCCCCGCAGGGCGAACACGCGGTCGACCGGCAGCCGGGCCGACCCCTCGCGGCGGTCGGCCACGACCTCACCGGCGACACGCGCGAGGGCATCGAGCAACTCCGCCAGGCCGCGGCCGTCCCGGGCGCTTACCACGACCACCGGCGCCTGCGCGAACGGCGTGGTCGCCAGAAACCGCTCGACGTCGGCGCGGCACAGCTCGAGCAGCTCGTCGTCGACCAGGTCGGCCTTGGTGAGCGCCACCACGCCGCGCTCGACGCCCAACAGCTCGATGACCGCCAGGTGCTCGGCGGTCTGCGGCATGACGCCGTCGTCGGCGGCGACCACCAGCAGGAACAGATCGATGCCTGTGGCCCCGGCCACCATGGTGCGCACGAAGCGCTCGTGGCCGGGCACGTCGACCACGCTGACGCGCCGGCCGCCGGGCAGCTCGAGCTCGGCGTAGCCCAGCTCGATCGAGATGCCCCGCTCGCGCTCCTCGCGCAGACGGTCGGTGTTGGTGCCGGTCAGGCGGGTGATCAGCGCCGTCTTGCCGTGATCGATGTGGCCGGCGGTGCCGAGCGTGAGCGGCGGGTCGGACACGGCGCGGGCTCAGGCCGGAGCGAGCGCCGCAAGCACGGCGCCGGCGAGATCGACGATCTCATGATCGCGGACCGTCAGCACGTCGAGCAGCAGCCGGTCGTCGCGCAGGTAGCCGAGCACCGCAGGCGAGCCGCGGCGCAGCCGGCCGGCGAGCTCGTCGGCGCCACCGGCGCCCGGCGCCAGGGCGACGGCGACACTCGGCAGCTCGGCGACCGGCAGCGCCCCCGCCCCGGCGCGGGCGACCGAGGCGACGACCTCGCCGGCGCCGATCGCCTGGCGCAGGCGCGCGGCGCGCTCGCCCAGTGTCTCGCGCGACTGGGTGAGCAGCGCCAGCGTGGGCACGCGCTCGACCACCCGTAGCGGATCGAGATAGAGGCGCAGCAGGGCGTCGAGCGCCGCCAGATTGAGCTTGTCGATGCGCACCGCGCGCGCCAGCGGATGAGTCCGCAAGCGGGCGATCGCCGCGCTCGTGCCGAGCGCCAGACCGGCCTGGGGACCCCCCAGCAGCTTGTCTCCGCTGAAGGTCACGATGTCGACCCCGCGGCGCAGCGACTCGCGCGCCGAGGGCTCGTCGACGAACAGCGGCAGGTCGGCCAGAGCGCCGCTGCCCAGGTCGTCGATGACCAGGGCGCCGCGCTCGTGGGCAAGGCTCACGAGCTCCTCGATGGCCGGCTGAGCCGTAAAACCCACAATCCGGTAGTTGCTGGCATGCACCCGCAGCACCGCTCGCGTGCGGTCGGTCCACGCCTGCTCGACGTCGCGCAGGTAGGTGCGGTTGGTCGTGCCGACCTCGACCAGCCGGGCGCCGCTCTCGGCGAGGATGTCGGGAATGCGAAAACCGTCGCCGATCTCGACGAGCTCTCCGCGCGAGACGATCACCTCGCCGTCGCGGCAGGTGGCCGCCAGGGCCAGCAGCACGGCCGCGGCGTTGTTGTTGACCGCCAGCGCGTCGGCGGCGCCGGTCAGCGTGCAGAGCACGTCGCGCACGTGACGCTGGCGGGTGGCGCGCTCGCCCGTGGCCAGGTCGATCTCGAGGTCGGCGTACGAGCCGGCGGATGCGACGACCGCCGCGAGCGCCTCGGGCGGCAGCAGCGCGCGTCCGAGGTTGGTGTGCGCGACGATGCCGGTGGCGTTGATCACCGGCCGCAGCGACGGCGAGACGGCGGCCGCGACCAGCTTCTCGACCCACGGCGCGAGATGAGCGGGCGAGAGGGCGGCGGCGTCGCCCTCTCGCCCGCCCTCGAGGATCTCGCGCCGCAGCCGCTCGATGACGGTGCGCACGGCCTCCACGACCACGTCGCGCGGGTAGCTCTCGGTCAGCGCCGCGACCGCCGGCTCGCGCAACACCTCATCGACGGCGGCCAGGCCGCGCAGCGACTCGCCACGCGCCCCGGCGTCGGTGCGTCCGCCAAGACCGGCTTCGTCGGACGACGGCGGCGCGCTCACAGCAGCGCCATCTCGCCG
>PLTW01000155.1 GCA_003164655.1 Actinomycetota bacterium | reverse complement strand
CCGTGGGTGTCGCTGATGACGCCGATCCGGGGCCCGACCGGGCGCTTCCGACCGACCGCGGCGGGCGCACCTGCCGGCTGGGCCGGCCGGCTCCGCCGGCCTTCGTCGGCGCCGCTTGCGCCGCCGTCCTTGACCTTGCCGCCGGCGTCCCTGGCCTTGCCCACGCCGTCCTTTGGCTTGCCGCCGGCGTCCTTGGCCTTGCCCACGCCGTCCTTTGGCTTGCCGCCGGCGTCCCTGACCTTGCCGCCGTCGCCGACCATCGGCGCGCGCCCGTCGCGCTGGTCGTCCCCCTCCGCCATGACCGCCTCCTGACGATTCCTGCCGACGCGCTTCTTCCCACTACGAGTCAAATCGGAACTGCCGGCGCCTCGTTTCAGGCCCGGGGATAGACGACGAGCAGCACCGCGCAGTAGACGATCAGCGCGCCGGCAATGCCGAGCACGGCAAGGCGCACCCGGCGAATCCGGAAGCGCTGCCCGATCGCGACCAGAAACAGCACGGCCGCCAGGATGACCGTGAGCCGCACATACTCGTCGGCGGTGTCGCGAGAGTCGACCCCGTGGTTGTAGGCTCGGGTCGACTGGTCGCTGAGCGCCGACGACTGGCCCACCAGTGGGTCTTTGTACTGCGGCATGTACCGTGGGCCCGGCGGGGCCGCGGGACTGGTCAGCGGCTTGGTCTTCAGCCAGGCCTGAAAGGCGATCTGATAGTTGGGCGTGAAGCGCCGCGCCAGAATGGCGGCGAGCTTGGTGTCGCCCGAGGTGTAGGCCTGCAACCAGGCGGTGAGGTTGCCGGAGTTGTAGATGATCGACTGATTGCTGGTCAGCGAGGCCTGTTCGGACTGCACGCGCAGCCGCGACGCCGTCGCGTAGTCGCGGCCGCTGACACCGTCCCATTTTGCCGCCTGGTAGCCGCTGAGAGCAGTCGAGACGGCGACGATGGCCAGCAGAATCGCTTCGAGGATCTCGAGGATCTCGAGGCGCATATGACCTTCGCCCCCGGGCTGGAGCTCCTGGTGCTCCCTGAGATGACTCGCGATCTCGGCGTTGACGTTGCCTTCGGGCATCGCTGGTCCCCTTCACGGTTCGCTCTCGGCATCGTCGTACTCTACCCGACGCACGACGCGTCGTCTCGCGAGTGACTACCCCGGCGATGCGCCCGGCGCGCCGCCACCACCCTGGCCGGATGCCGCCGGCGGCGCCGTGGAGGCTGCGGGCGGGTTCCCGGGCAAGCCGCCTGTCAGGCCCTCGAGCGAGGCCGTCACCTCAAAGCCGACGAGCAGCCCGATGTTGAGCAGCCACGCCCAGACGAGCGACGCCACCGCCGCGCCGAGCACGCCGTAGACGCGCTCGTAGGCGGCAAAGCGCGACAGGTAGAAGCTGAATCCGCCCGACGCGACGAGCATGACCACCACGGCCACGCCGGCCCCCGCCAGTGTGTGCCCAAACCGGGGGCGCCGCGGCGCCGGCGCGGCCGAGAACAGGATGGCGCACCACAGCGCGCCCACCGCCAGCAGAAACGGAAAGCGCAGCAGAGCCCAGGTGCGTACGGCCGCCTCACCCAGGCCGAGCAGGCGCGCCAGCCAGGCGGCCACCGGACCGACCAGCACGACGGCGGCCGCCGTGACGACGAGAAAGCCCAGTAGCAGGAGCGCGAGACCCAGTCGCAGGGGCAGTCCGGCGAGAAACCCACGCCGGTCGCGCGCCCCGGTGACGTTGCCCGCCGCCCACATGAACGCGCTCACGTAGCTCGACGCGGTCCACAGCGCGAGCGCCATGCCGACTGCCAGCACGAGGAGGCCGTCGTGCATCTGCAGCACCCCCTGCAGCGCGGCGTCGACGAACTGCACGAACCACTGCGGGCCGAACGTCGCCACCGACTCGAGCAGGCGCACGACACCGCTCGGCGACACACCCACCAGACCGAGCAGCGCCAGCACCACGATCAGGGCCGGGGCGAACGACAGCGTCAGAAAGTAGGTCAGCGAGGCCGCGATCTTGGCCAGATCGTCGGCCGCAACATGCCGCACCACGGCCGTGACGACGGCGCGCGCGCCCCCACCGCCGGCGGTGACCGCAGGGCTCACTGGGGATCGTCACTCGGAGGCGCCGGTGCGACCGACAGCGACTCCCCAGGCTCGAGCAGGCGCACCTCGACGCCGGGCGCGCTTTGAGCGGCGAGCTCGGCGAACTCCTCGGGGCGCCGCCTGGTGCGTTGGAACCAGGCGTAGTTGGCCTGTTTGCCGGCGTAGGTCGAGCCGGGCACGTAGAGCGTGCCCCAGTGAATCGGCACGGCGATGCGCGGCCGCAGCAGCGTGAGCGCGTGGGCCGCGGTGCGCGGGCTCAGGTGCCGGCCTTCGGGCGGACGCACCCCCCAGGTCTCGATGGGCAGAAGGGCGACGTCGATGCGCGCGTGGAGGTTGTCCATGCCGTCGAACAGACCGGTGTCGCCGGCAAAGTAGATGGTCGACGAACCCTGGACGATGAACCCCAGCGGGTCTGTAGGCGGCGATACCACCCAGCGCCGCCGCGTGTGTTTGGCGTGCACCGCCAGCACCTCGAGCTCGCCGAAGTGCAGGCTGGTATCGCGGCGCGTCTCGACGACGGTCTTAAAGCCAATGCGACTGACGGTGCGAGCCATGTGCGGAGGGCCGATGACGACGGCCGACTTGGGCAGCAGCTTGAGCGAGGGCGTGTCCAGGTGGTCGAGGTGGAGGTGGCTGATCAGCACGACGTCGATGTGGCGCCGCAGCGCGGGGTCGGGCAGCTCGCCGAAGCGCCGCAGCGGTCCGATCCAGCGCTTGAGCGCCGGGTCGGTCAGAATGCGCAGGCCGTCCATCTCGATCAGGACCGTCCCCTGACCGACGTACGTCACCCGGGTTGTGCCGGCCGGCGGAGAGTCAGCCACAGCGGCGACCCCGCATCTGGAGCAGGTCACTCGAGTCGCAGATCGTCCACCTCGCTCGTCGCTGCCGGGCGGGCGCTCGCGACGCGCCGGCCGGCATGTCGGCGATCGCCTTGGCCCGCCGACGCGCGATCGCCGCAAAGATGGTTCCCCGCCCGGCGGATTCCCACTTTCTCAGTCTACTACCGGACCCCGCAGACCGCGCCGCCACACCCGTCGCCGGAGTGGCCGGCTCAACAGAGCGGGCGACCGCGGCGTCGTTCTACAGATCCTGCCCGTGATCCCCGGCCTGCCGGACCGCCCAGGCTTCGGCGCGGGCCTTGATGCCGAGCAGCACCTTGCGCATGAAGGGAAAGTCGAAGGCGTCGACGGCGAGCTGGACGGCGATGTAGGGCGACCTCCAGCGGTACCGGTCGCGCATGCGCGTGATGAGCCGCGTGTGGGTCTCGTCGACAGGGTCGAGATACCAGAGCCAGGTGCCCGACGACACGCCGCGGCGCGAGAGCGCGTCGGCGTCGGCGTCCTTGCCGCGCCAGAGCATCCACTCGTTCTCGCGAAAGTCGACGCAGACCATGAACGTGACCGGGCTCATGGGAAACTCTTTGCCGATCTCGAGCCCCTGCCACTCCGGCAGGATCTCCCAGGTGCTCGGCCGGCCGCCGTTGTCGACCCGGTCGTAGCCGTACCAGCCGGCACGGCCCCAGCCGATCTGCACGAGGAACGGCCAGATCTGGGCAGGCGTCGCGGCGACCGTCACGGCGCGCGTCGCATTCCACGTCGGTCGCCCGACGATCTCGTCGCCCGGCAGGAATCGCGTGACTTCGGCGTCGCTTGCCCCCCAGCGCGTCTGCCAGGGCCGGTAGACCCTGAGATAGAGCGCCGCGCCACCCGCCGCGAGCGCGGCGCCCGCTGCCGCGCGGGTAAGTCTGCCCATGACCACCTCCGATCCGTGCGTCTCGCGAACGTCGCCATGATACCAGCGCACCGTTCGCGCCGGCGAAGCAGCGGGGCGTCAACCCTCGATGGTGATCTGTTCGTCGCGCCGGGGACCGGCCCACGAATCCGGCGCTGGCCCGCGCCCCCGGGTGCGAGCCAGCAGCCCGTCGATGTGGTCGAGCTCCTCCCATTCGGCGACCCGGCTGCCGCAGCGCAGCGCAAGATCGAACTCGCCGGCGAGCTCCGCGCGCTTGCCGGCCGCGGCCTGCTCGAAGCGCGCCACGATCGTCCGCCAGTCGACGCGCTCGCGATCGCTGCGCCCGAGCACGGCCAGGGCGACGAACTCGTCGTTGCCCAGACGGGCAACGACATCGGCGTCGCGGAACGTGAAGCGCAGCACATCGGCGACCGCCAGCACCAGCGCGTCGCCGGCGGCGTGGCCGCGCCGGTCGTTCACGTCGTGCAGACCGGCGAGCTCGACGTGCAGGATGAGTACGGGGGCGCCCAGCCGGCGCGCCCGCTGCCGCGCCTCGCCGACCGCGGCAAAGAAACCGCGCCGGCTCAGCAGCCCGGTGAGCTCGTCGGCGTGGGACCTGCCCTGTGACACCTCGGCGAGCTCTCGATGAGCCGAGAGGTCCCGCGCGACGGCGACGCACAGCCGGCGGCCGGCCTCGTCGACGCGGCGCAGTGAGACCTCGACCGGCAGGCGCAGGCCGTCGCTTGTCAGGTAGATGCTCTCGAAGACGAGGCTCTCGGCCGTGAGCAGGGCCCGCATCCGCTGCTCGACCGCGCGCCGCACCTCGGGCGCGTAGAGCTCGTCCGAGGTCATGCCCAGCAGTCCGCAGCGGGGATAGCCCAGCGACATGCAGGCGGTCTCGTTGACCTCGACCAGTTGACCGGGGCGGCCGTCGTCGGGCAGCTCATAGGCGCAGACCGCGTCGCCGCAGGCGGCAAACAAGGCGTGGTAGCGGCGCTCGCGGTCGGCGGCGCCACGCTCGGCCACCGCCAGCCGGGCGCCGCTGCGCAGCCACAGGGTCCAGGCCGCCACGAAGGCGGCGAGGAGCACGGCGGTCCCGACCAGGCGAGCGGCGTGCCCGGGGACGGCCGACGGCAGCGTGAGCTGCGCGACGGCTATCGCCGCCGCGCAGCTCACGAGGATCGGCGCTGTCCAGCGTCTCACTGCCTGCCTTGCCGAGGTCGTCGTACCGGGAGCGGACGCAAGCGGTCGCGTCGTCCGCTGTGAACTAGGTCGACCGCAGGCTCGTCAGGCTTGAGCCCGGCGCGCAAGAATAAGTCCGACCGGGCCCGGTCGGTGGGTATACCTGCCTGTGAAAGCGGCAATCCGACCGGGAGGCTGAGGACCACGGCGACCACTCCGACAGTCACCATCTACTCGCTCACCACCTGCGGCTGGAGCGCCAAAGCCAAGGCGTTCTTTCGCGGGCGCGGCATCAGCCCGTTCGTCATCGAGTTCGACATGGCCGGCCCCGACCTTCAGGCGAAGATCTCGGCGGAGATGCGCGGTCACGGCGCGCAGGGTTTTCCGTTCGTGAAGATCGGTGGGCGCGTGGTGCCCGGCTACGACCCCGACGAGTACGAGCGGCTGCTCAGAACCGGCTGAGCAGCGCCCGGCGCCGCGCCTGCGGCGCGGCGCCGGGCGCTGCTCACAGGCCCAGCAAAGCGGGCACGTCGACGATCGAGTCAACGACCCGGTCGGGCGCGCCGACGGCGCGGTCGAGGGCATCCTCGCGGAACTTGCCGGTGCGCACCAGCACGCCGCCGATGCCGACGGCCTGCGCCGCGAGCACGTCGCTGTCCATGTCGTCGCCGACCATGGCGACGCGTCCGGCGGGCAGCCCAAGGGCGTCAAGTCCCGCCGTAAAGAACGACGGCGACGGCTTGCCGGTGACCACGGCCGGGCGACCGACGGCACGCTCCAGCCCGACGACGTAGGCGCCCGCGTCGAGGCAGATGCCGTCGGTCGTCATCCACGCCATCGTGCGGTGCATGGCCACGAAGGCAGCGCCGCCGAGCAGCGCGCGGTAGACGCGGTTCAGGGTGGCGTAGTCAAACGATTCGTCGGCGCCCGAGATGAGCACCACGCCGGGGTCGTCGTCGAGGCCGACGAGCTGCACACCGGCAAGATCGGCGCGCTGCGCGTCGCCGAGCAAAAAGACGCGCTCCCCCGGGTGGGCGTCGCGCAGGTACGCTCCGGCGGCGAGCGCGGCGCTCATCACCTCGTCGTCGGCGATCTCGAACCCTGCTCCCCGCAGACCGGCGGCGATGGTCTCGCGGCTGCGGCTCGTCGTATTGGTGATCACGCGGATCGCAAGGCCGCCGGCCCGCAGTCGCGCGAAGGACGCGACGGCCCCGGGCAGTGGTTCCCACGACACGGTGAGGACGCCGTCCATGTCGAGCAGCAGCCCGTCGATCGTCGGTAGTGCCGTCGTCATCGTCGCTGACCCGCCTTTCCGATCGAGGATCGCGGCTGAGGGGCGGCCGGTCGCGCGGGCGAGGCCGTCAGTCGCACCTGGGTGAGCTCATCCTAGCCGCTCCCGCGGTCGTCGTCGCGCCTGGGCGCAGCGCCCGGGTCGCCGCGATCGCCGCTGCGCCGGGCCAGGTCGACCGCGTCGCGGTCGACCTGGCGTCGCACGCGGCGCCACAGAAAGACGGCGCCGATCACCAGGACGATCGCCAGGACGATCAGCCCCGCCACGCTGAGGTCGTCGGCCAGCACGTCGAGATGCCGCACGAACAGCGTGGCGAGCAAGGTCACGCCGGTCGCCCACACGGCACAGGCCAAGGCGTTGCAGACAAAGAAGCGTCGCCAGGCCACGCGAGAGCTGCCCGCCGAGAACGCCGCAAGGCCGCGCACCGGCGATATCTGACGAGCGACGGCGACCGTCCAGCCGGCGTGGCGCCGGTAGTAGGAGTCCATGCGGTCCAGATAGGCCGGCGGCACGCGCAGGAAGCGCAGCATGCGCTCGACCAGCGGACGTCCGGCGGTGCGTCCGACGAGGTAGGCGAGGTTGTCGCCCGTGATCGCCGCGGAGATGCCGGCCGCGATGACCAAGGGGAGGCTGAAGACGCCCCGCTGGGCCTCGTAGGCGCCCACCAGCAGGCTCACTTCGCCGGGCAGCGGAAAGGCGAAGCTCTCGGCGGCGATCAGCACGAAGAGGATGGCGTAGCCGTGCCTGCCGACCTGGTCGGCGACGTCACGCAGGGCGCCGTGCAAAGCGACGATCACGATGACGTGCACGGCGTCGATCACCATGGGGGCCAGGCTGTCACGCGTGGGTTCTTCCCCATCGCGGGTCCGCCCAGCGGCAGACGCGGCTAGCGGACCAGCAGATCGGAGATCGCCGCCGCGGTCTGGATGTTGCCGGCGGAGTCGGTGGCCGAGACCACGACCCGGTAGGCGCCTGTGGCGAACCGGCAGACGAAGCGGCAAGCGAGCGTCGTGTCGACCCGGCAGCCGGACAGGACGATCTTCTTGACCAGCACGCCGCGGGAGTTGCGGAAGCGCAGCGTCACGGTCGCTGTAGGACTGCCGGGCCGGGGGTCGCTGATGAAGAAGCGCACCGCCACCTGATGGCCCCGCAAAGCCCGGGCGAGCCACTTGGCCACCGGCGTGGGCCGGCGCGTGTCGATGTGCACGGTGCAGGCGCGCCGGCGCTCGACGTTGCCGGCCTTGTCGACCGAGCGGTACCAGACTCTGACCACGCCGTCGGCGGAATGGTCGCGCGGGGCCGGCAGCGTGACCGACCTGCCCTTCGTCCAGGTCGAGCCGCCGTCGAGCGAGTACTGCGTGAAGGCCACACCGGTGCCGCCGCTGTTGTCGCGTGCCGTGAAGCGCAGTGTCACCGGCTTGCTGTGCCAGGCCGCGCCGGCGCCCGAGACCGTCGTCACCGGCCGCTTGACGTCGGTGCTCACACTGAAGGCGTTGCCCTCGGGGCTCAGCGCCGAGGTGGCGACCTCGGTGGCGCGGGTGTCCAGGGAGACCATGTTGATCCGCGACCAGTCGAAGGCGTCGATCGACTGGCCATCGAAGGCGCAGTAGCGAAAGCTCAGCAGGCCGAAATCGGCGATCGGCAGGATGGTGCCGTCGGCCAGCGAGGGCGCCTCGGCCACGACTTCGACCGAGGAGCGTGCCGGCGGAACGCCGGTCTTCGGTGTGTCGATGGTCTTCGTGACCGACTTGCTCGTCGTGTGATCGACCAGCGTCAGCGTGAAGCCTTCCAGGGTCGCCGGGGAGGTGTCGGTGGCGTCGGTGGCCGGGACCCAGGTGACGGTGGCCGTGACCCAGTCGCCGGCGTGGATGGGCAGGTAGTTCTGCTTGTCGCTCGGTTTGTTGAGAAAGTGCGGAGCATCCGGATACATCTCATACCAGGCGTCGTAGTAGACGTGGCCCATGAGGCTGAAGCCCTCGGTGCCGATCTGCTCGACCGTCTGGGCGGGATCGCTGTCGGGGTCGGAAGTGTCGCCGTCGAGCCCGACCCAGAAGACGGCGTCGGTGAAATCGGCGCTGCTGGGCCGCACTCGCGGCTGCTTCCAGGTGGCGGTGACGCTCGTGAACGGCCCGCCGGTCACCACGTCGTAGCCCGACCAGTTGTTCGTTTCGGTGCGACTGCCGAGCAGCGAGCCCGGCTGACCCAGGAGCGGCCGCGTCTGGCCCAGCGGTGGGACGACGATCCGCGGCAGCACCACCCTGGTCACCGCCGCCGCGCCGGCGGTCGAGGCCGCGCCTCGTGAGGCCGCGGCGCCGGCCGCCGGGGCGAAGGCCGCAACCAATGCCACCGGCAGGGCCGCCAGGCCGATCGCCGGCACCACCCAGGGCAGCGCCGCCCTCCAGCGTCTCACTCGACCCTCCGACTTTCGTGGCCGCGGCGGTACCTCGCGAGTGCGTCGCCCGCCGCGCCTGCCTTGCCGATACGATTGTAGTCGCTCGCGGCGGAAAGCGGCAACAGCAGCTCCCGGCGCCGCGGTCGCTTCTCTCAGGAACCTCTCAGCCGAGCCTCAGGCCGGTTCAAGGGCCAGCGGTTACTCTGCCCGACATGGCCACAGTGAC
>PLTW01000239.1 GCA_003164655.1 Actinomycetota bacterium | reverse complement strand
ATCTCGTGGAATCAATCATCTAGCTCCTGTTGTGCTCGACGCGAGACTGCCGCGCTTCGTGCCGCGCTGCTGCCTCGAAGGAACTGGTCATTGCCGCAGCATGGCAGGCATGTCTCACCGGAGAACGGCAGAGGGCCCGCTCGTTTCCCGAGCGGGCCCTCTGCGCGGCAGGGAGTGTGCCGCTGCGCGCGTCGGCCGTTACGTGCGCGACACCTCGTTGCGCACTTCGCGGGCGGCGAGGACCCAGTAGACGAGGCCGCCGACGACCATGCCGATCAGCCAGCTGAAGTCGGAGCCCGACGTGCGCGAGGAGATCGGCCCAACGTACGAGGGCACGTAGTACTGCGCGTAGATCCACATCATGGCGGCCGCCATGCCGAGGAGCTGGGCGATGACCGCCGCCCAGTGGAAGCCGCCGTGGCGCCAGTAGAGGCCGCCTCGCTCCTTGGCCAGCGAGAGCGGGTCGTAGCGCCCGCGCCGCAGCAGGTAGTCGACCATCACGATGGCAAACCACGGGGCCAGCCAGACCACGATGTAGAGCAGGAAGCCGGTCAGGTCGGTGTAGAAGTTGCCCTTGAAGATCACCAGGGCCGTGACGATGGCCACGACCACGGTGTCGATGATCACCGCCTGCCAGCGCCGCACCGCGATGCCGATGGCCTGCAGGGTCACGCCCGACGAGTAGAGGTCGATCGTGTTGATGGCGAAGAGCTGGGGCAGGGCGAGGATCATGTAGGGCCAGAAGAACCAGGCCGCGAAGGCCGCGGGGACGCCGGTGACGCCGGTCGTCTTGGGGCTGATGGAGAAGGCGGCCGCGCCGAGCAGCTCGAGCAGCAGCGAGGGGATCGCGGGGCCGAGAGTCGCCGCCCAGAAGGTCTTGGCCTTCGGTGTGGTGCGCGGCAGGTAGCGCGAGTAGTCGTTGGCGTTCTCAGTCCAGCCGAGCCCGCCAACCGAGATGATGACCACCAGGGCGGTCGTCCAGACGGCCCACGAGGCGCTCTGGTGCAGGTTGCTCAGATGAACGTGGGGCACGATGAGGATGGCCATCACCGCAAAGACGGCGATGAACACGAACGACAGCCAGTGCAGCACCTTCGTGATCGTGGCATGCCCGAGGAACGGCATGAGGAACTGCACGCCCACCGCGACTACGATGAAGAGCACTTTGAGCCCGCTGCCGGCGGTCACGCCGCCGCGCAGGAACATCGCCTCGAACACGAGCACGATGATGACGATGCCCTCGATCTCGAACCCCACCTGGGTGATCCAGTTGAAGAAGGCTACGCCGCGGTTGGCGTTCTGCCCGAACGGCGCCCGGCTGACCATGAAAGCGGTCGTGCCCGTTGTGGGCCCCTGCAGGCTGGCCAGGCCGAGCAGCACGTAGAAGGCGTTGCCGGCCACGATGGCCAGCGCCGCCTGCCCGAACGACAGCCCGAACGACATTATCAGGGCGCCGTAGACCAGGAACTCGACGTTCCACACCGCCCCCGCCCACAACCAGAAGAGGCCGGCTGGGCGCATGCTGCGCGCCTCGTCGGGGATCAGCTCGATGCCGCGTTGTTCGACCTTGAAAGCAGCGTTGTCGTCGGCTTGGTCCGCACTACTTGCGACGACCGGCGTCTCTGCCACTGTCGCCCCCTTTCCGGGTTGGCTGCCGGGTACGGCCGTCGCGTGCCCCACTGGGGGAAGCAATGACCGGGTGATCGAAAAGTAGACTCTAGACGGAATAGCGTGGCGAGAAAAGGCGCCGGGCCGGCGGTCGCCGCGGTCGCGCTTTCCGACGGGCGAGCGGCAACGGTGGTCACGTTTGACAGGGCCCGTCGGCGCCGATATCTTGAGCCGCTGCGCGCCGTGCACGATGAAAGGATGACCGCACCTTCGTGGATGCCGACCCTGGTCGATTAGCGCTTTCCGAGCTCGAGTCGATGACGGTCGTCGATGCGGCCGGCGCGGAGCTCGGCGAACTGCTCGACGTGCTCGCGGCGCTGTCTCCCGAACCGCCCGCGGTCACGGCCTGCATCGTCGGTCGCGACGACGAGCAGCTGCGCGTGTCGTGGGAGCAGATCGGCGAGATCGACGTCGACGGCCGACGGCTCGTACTTACCGTGCCGTCGAGCGACCTCGCGGCCGCCTCGCTGTCGGGCGAAGAGATCGCCCTGGTCGACGCCGTGCTCGACAATCAGGTGCTCGACGTCGAACGTCGCAAGTTCATCCGCGTGCAGGACGTCCTGCTCGAGGTCGGCGACGATCGCCTCGTGGTGGCCGGCGTCGACGCCTCGAGCGGCGCCGTCATGCGCCGCATGGGCCTCGGCTTTCTGTCGCGCCGCCTGTCGGCGCGGCCCGGCGACTTTGTGCCCTGGACCGACGTCAATCTCATTTCGGTGCGCCTCTCGCGGGCCAACTTCATCGAGGCCTTCACCGAGATCGCCAAGCTGCACCCGGCCGATCTGGCCGACGTCATCGGTCAGGTCGGACCCCGCCAGCGCGCCGCCGTGCTGGCGGCGCTGAACGCGCCGCTCGCCGCCGACACCCTCGAAGAGATGGACGACGAGCTCGTCTCGGCGGCGCTTGTGGAGATGCCGCGCCGCCGGGCCGCCGCCGTCATCAAGCACATCGAGCCCGACGACGCCGCCGACATGCTGGCCGACCTGCCCGACGAGGTCGTCGAGGAGATCCTCGTTCGCCTGCCGGCCGACCTGGCGCTGGCGCTGCGCGGCCTGGCGAGCCACCCCGAGCACTCGGCCGGCGCCCTCATGACGACCCACGTGGTCGCGCTGCCGGGCGCGCTCGGCGCCGCCGCGGCGCTCGTGCGCATCCGCGAGCAGCAGCCGACCGACACGGCGCTCGCGGCGATCTTCGTGGTCGACGACGAGCACCGCCTGCTGGGCGCGCTCAGCCTCCCCGAGCTGGTGCTGGCGCCGCCCGAGCACACGCTGGCGTCACTCATGGACCCCGACTGGCCGCGGGCCACGGTCGACACCGAAGAAGACGAAGTCGGCCGGCTCATGACCAAGTACGACCTGCTGGCGCTGCCGGTGACCGACGCCGAGCAGCGCCTGATCGGCATCGTCACCCTCGACGACGCGCTCGACGCCATCGTGCCGGCCGACTGGAAGAAGCGCCTGCCGCGGCTCTTTCGCTAGGCGGGGATGGTCGCCGGCGCGGCCTTGGCCTTCTCGGCGGCGCGGCTGCGGCGCGGCGCGGCGATCAGTGTCTTGAGCTCCAGGCGGTAGCGGCCGACGTGGCCCGCCGTGCGCAGCCGCGAGAACCCGCAGCCCTCGAGGACGTGGCCGTTGAACAGGTTCAGCTCGCGCAGGTAACCGGTGAAGCGGTCGTCGGGGCTGGGGTCGCGCAGCGCGTAGGCTTCGAGGGCCACGACGTGGCGCAGCTTGACCGCCGCCACGACGTCCTGCAGCAGCATCTGAAAGCCCGGCAGGAACTGTTCGTCGTAGAAGAAGGCGCAGGCCAGCAGGTAGGAGTCGGCCGACGGCGGTCCGGTCGGCAGTCCCCGGCGCACAAGGGTGGCCGGGGCCGTCTGCATCCAGCCGAGCACGGCGCCGCCGTCGAGCAGCGCCCGCCCGAAAAGGCCGGCCTCGCCTTCGACCGTCGCCTCCCATGCCGGCCGCGAAGCGGCCGTGGCGGCAGCGGCCACGGCGGCGGCAGGGGGCTGCCACCACGTGCAGGCCGCGCAGTCCGGGGGCAGCAGGTCGCGACTGGCCGCGTTCAGATCGACGCAGTTCACGCGCCGGCCGCGGGCTCCCAGACGATGTCGTCGACATGCACGCCGATCTCGTCGAGGTCGATGCCGGTCATGCTGTGCAGATACGAGCGCACCGCCGTGCGGATCTGCGGCACGAGCTCGGGCAGACTGGCCGCGGGCGTGATGACGATGTGGAGGTCGAGCACGCGACGACCGTCGCGTTCGTCCAAGCGGACCGGTCCGAGCCGTTCGAAATGCACCCTCTCGCCCAGCGACTGCAGCGTGCTGCGGTGCAGCTCGGCCAGACCGGGCAGCTCCTTGATCGCGTCCCACACGTAGGTCGAGATGACCTCGGGCGAGTAGTTCTTGTCGGCGTTCTCGGTCACGGGCGGCCTCGCGCGTCGTGGGCGCCTGCCGGCTGGCGGCGCCGTAGTCGGTGCCCAGATTATAGTCCGCCGACGACGGCGGAGGGAGGGCAACGTCGCCGGTCGTCGCGGCGGCGGGAGCGGCGCCGATGCCGGTCGTTGCGGCGGCGCGGCGGTCGGCGACCGGTTCGTCAACCGGGTGAGCGGGCGGGCGGGCGGGCGCTTCCGCGCCCGCCCGCCCGGTTGAACACGACCGTCTGGGCTCGCCGGCCAGCGCCAATGGTGCCCAGCGCGCTGCTTTGAGGGAACCCGTACCTGGTGCGCGCTACCTTGAACAATTGGCCCAGANNATCTGGGCCAATTGTTCAAGGTAGCCGGACGCACCTGTGGCGCGCGCCGGCCGACCACCGGGTCGCGCCGGTTCACCTCAAAAAGGACCGGGCGCCGCTGGCGCCGCCCGCGCTGCTGCTGGCCGCTCGCCGCACACGGCGGCCGCTCGCCGCACACGGCGGCCGCTCGCCGCACACGGCGGCAGCGTCGGCGGCGCGACCGTCGATTGCGCCGGCCGTGAGCCATGGCCTATACTCACGGTTCGGGTGGTCCGGGGCGCGCGCCCAGGGCCATTTTTCGGTCTGTCATCAGACCCTTCGTCGGACGGCGTCACATGACCACCATCTATCGCGCCGAGTGGCTGCTCCCCATCACCGCCCCGCCGGTCAAAGACGGCGCGGTCGCGGTCGACGGCGAGCGCATCGTCGCGGTGGGAACGCACGACGAGGTGTGCGCCGCCTGCCCGGGCGCGAGCGCGGTCGACTTTGGCCAAGCCGTGGTGATGCCGGGCTTCGTTAACGCCCACAGCCACCTCGAGTACACGAGCTTTCGCGGCATGTTCGACGACGAGCAGTTCGGCGACTGGATCATCAGTCTGATCGACGTCAAGGCCTCGCTCACGCCCGACGAATACCTGTGGAGCGCCCGGCTCGGGGCTCTCGAGGCGCTCGCCTCGGGGGTCACCACGGTCGCCGACACCACCTACACCGGCGAGACCCTCACCGCCGTCGCCGAAGCCGGCCTGCGCGGCGTGGCCTATCTCGAGGTCTTCGGCATCGACGACAAGCGGCTCGACGAGACCATGGCCGACCTCGTCGAGCGGCTGGCTCGGGCGCAAACCCTGGCGAGCCCGCGTCTCGAGATCGGCGTCGCCCCGCACGCGCCCTACACCGTCTCGAGTCGCCTCTTTCAGACGCTTGCGGCCTTCGCCCGCCAACGTCGCATGAAGGTCGCCAGCCACGTGGCCGAAAGCAAAGAAGAGGTCACCTATATCCGCTCCGGTTCGGGCAAGTTCGCCCACGATTACCGCGAGAAGATGGGCTGGGAGCGCATGCTCATCCAGCCGTACGGCGTGAGCCCCATCAAGTACCTCCAGCAGTGGGGCGTGTTCGACGAGAACTTCCTCGCCGTGCACTGCGTGCACGCCAGCATCGACGACATCCGCATCCTCAAGGCTAAGCGCACGGCCGTGGTCCACTGCCCCAAGAGCAACGCCAAGACGGGTTGCGGCATCGCGCCGCTGCCCGACCTGCTGCGTCAGGGCGTGCGCGTCGGTTTTGGCACCGACAGCCCGGCGGCGAGCAACATCATGGACATGTTCGACGAGATGCGCACGGCGCTGTTCCTGCACCGCGGCGTCGAGCGCGACGTGAGCGTGCTGAACGCCGCGCAATGCATCCGTATCGCCACGCTCGGCGGGGCCGAGGCGCTGGGCCTCGACGACCGTGTCGGCTCGCTCGACCCGGGCAAGCAGGCCGACCTCATCGCCGTCGACGTCTCGAGCTCGCACTTCGTGCCGATCGACGACCCGTACTCGGCGCTGGTCTACGGCGCCAACCAGGACGACGTGCTGTTCACCTGCGTGGCCGGCGAGACGCTCTATCAGGACGGCGGGTTCCCGCGGCTCGACGCCCACACCATCCGCGCCGAAAGCCGCAAGGTGCGCGCCAAGCTGCAAGCCCGGGTGGGCGCGGGCAGGGTGCGGGTCGGCGCCGCCGAATCGGGCTGGTGGCACACCCCGCCCGCGACCGACCAGAGGGAGAGCTGATGCTTCTCAACCGCCAACGCGTGAAGTTCTGGCAGAGGATCATCTTCGGCTTCATGGCCGTCCTCATGGCCGGCTTTCTGATCTTCGGCTACTCAGGCGTCGCCTCGGGCTGTCGCAGCAGCAGCGTCATCAACTCGGGCAGCAGCACCATCGACAAGCAGGTCAAGACCGCCGTCGCCACCCTCGCCAAGACGCCCAACGATCCCACGGCCCTGCTCGGCGCGGCCCAGGGCTACCAGGCGGCCGGGTACGTCCAGAACGGCCTGCCCTCGTCGACACAGACCAACGACCTTACCAAGGCGCTGAGCTACTACGACCGCTACATCGCGCTGCGCGACTCGGCTCTGGGGACGGCGGCGGTGGGTCTGCGTTACAAGGCTCTCGAAAACGAGGCCGCGATCTACACCGAGATCGTCGACTACAAGAGCGCCGTCGCCACCTACCGGAAGATGCTCAAGCTGCAGCCGCACAACACCGAGCTCTACCTGGCGATCGCCTCCAACGACGCGGGAGCCAGCGACACGGCCGGCGAGATCGCTGCCTATCAGACGTTCCTCAAGGTCGATCCGCACTCGCAGTACGCGGCGAAGGTCAAGGCCGCTCTCATCCAGCTCATGGCGACGGCGTCGCCTTCACCCAGCGCCACGCCCTGACGAGCCGGCCGACATCCGTCGTGCGGCACGATATGATAAGGAGACGATGACCGATTTCAGCTCAGAGCGCTCAGTGGTTCACGACGGGCTCGGCCTGGTCGAGCTTTCCGGCGAGGTCGACCTGTATACGGCGCCGCGCTTCAAGGACGACCTCGTCGCCCTCGTCGACGCCGGCGTCGTCGACATTGTGATCGACCTTTCGCAAGTGACGTTCATCGACTCCACCGCCCTGGGCGTGATCATCGGCGGCGTCAAGCGCCTGCACGAGCGCGACGGGCGTCTGGCGCTCGTGGCCTCCTCGCGCCCGGTCGTGCGCATCCTCGACATCACCGGCCTCGACAGGGTGCTGACAGTCTTCGGCACGCGCGAAGCGGCGTTCGCCGGTTTCTGAGCGCGGGCGGCCCGACGGCTCCCTGGTGACGCCGAGGCGGCTGCGGGGCATACCATACTCCGCCGCCGTCGCCGACGACTGCCAGTCGACAAAACGCCTGTGACGGTGGTACAAGTCGCCTGCCCTTACGTCGCAACGACAAGGATGGATCCTGCCCGTGAGACTCATCGTCACCGAAAAGGACTCGGCCGCGCAGAAGATCGCCCAGATCCTGGGCGGGCACGTGGAGGTCAAAGAACACGGCAGCGGCCGTCAACGCGTCAAGTCGTATGCGTTCGACTGGAAGGGCGCGCCGACCGTGTCCGTAGGCCTGCGCGGCCACGTCATGGAGACGATCTTCCCCAACACCTACCGCCGCTGGAGCCTCAAATACCTGGACCAGATGATCCGCGAGCCCGATCTCGCCTGGGTCATCGACAGCGCCAGCGCCTCGACGGTGGCGGCGCTGCGCAGCGTCGCCAAGGGCGCGACCGAGATCATCGTCGCCACCGACTACGACCGCGAGGGTGAGCTGATCGGCGAAGAGGCGCTGCGCATCCTGCGCGGCGACGCGCTGCGGCGCCACCCTCACGACAAGCCCGAAAAGCCGGCTCGCGGCACTGCCAAAAAGGCGGCGCCCCGCGCCCGCCCCGCGCCCGCCCCGGCGCCCGCCGCCGGCGACGACGACGGCGCCGTGCGCATCAAGGCGGTCGTGCCGCCGGCGGTCGTCGACCGCCATCACCGGGCGCGGTACTCGGCGCTCACTCCCGACGAGGTGAAACGCGCCTTCGACAAGCTCGACACGCTCGATTTCAAGCTCGCCGACGCGGCCCACACCCGGCAGGATATCGACCTCATCTGGGGGGCCGTGCTCACGCGCTTCATGTCGCTGGCGAGCTACCGCTACGGCAGCGACTATCTGTCGATCGGGCGCGTGCAGACGCCCACCCTGCGCCTCGTCGTCGACCGCGAGCTCGAACGGCGGGCGTTCGTGCCGGTGCCCTACTGGGAGATCAAGGCCGAGCTCGAAGCCGGCAGCGGCGAGCGCTTTACCGTGGAGCACGCGGGCAACCGCTTCGCGGCGGCTGCCGCCGCCGAGGCGGCGCTCGCCGGCGCCCAGACCGACTCCGCCGAGGTCACCGCCTACGCCACGACGCCGCGCTCGCTGGCGCCGCCGGCGCCGTTCAACACGACGGCGCTCATGAGCGCCGCCTCGGGCGCCGGCGTGGCTCCTTCACGGGCCATGAAGGCGGCCGAATCGCTGTACCTGGACGGCCTGATCAGCTACCCGCGCACCGACAACACCGTCTACCCGCCGTCGCTCGACCTGCACGCCGTGCTGCGCACGATGGTCGGTCACGGGCCGGTGTCGTCGATCGCCGCCGAGCTCGCCGACCAGGCCACGCTCAAACCGACGCGCGGCAAGAAGCGCACCACCGACCACCCGCCGATCTACCCGGTCGGCGTGCCCAAGGGCGAGCTGCGCGGCGAGCAGGCGCGAGTGTACGACCTGGTCGTGCGACGGTTCCTCGCCACGCTGCTGCCGGCGGCCGTCATCGAGGGTCAGCGGCTCGACGTGCGCCTCGGCAGCGAGCCGTTCGTGGGGCGCGGCAGCCGGGTCGCCAAGCCCGGCTTTCTGCGCGCCTGGCAGCCCTACACCGCCGACCGTGAGCGGCCGCTGCCGCAGGCGGCCGTCGGCGACGTCCTCACTGTGCTCGACGTGCGCCTCGATGCCAAGGAGACCCAGCCGCCGTCGCGCTACGGCCAGGGTCCGCTGATCGAAAAGATGGAGGAGCTCGACCTGGGCACCAAGGCCACGCGCGCCGACATCATCCAGCACCTCTACGACCGCAACTACGTGCGCGACAACCCCGTCGAGCCGACCGAGCTCGGCATCGCCGTCATTCGCGCTTTCGACGCCGCCCTGCCGAGCGGGCCGTTCGACATCTCCTCGCCGGCCATGACCGCCCGGCTCGAAGAGGAGATGAACCGCATCGCCCTGGGCGACCTGCGCGGCGAGCGCGTGGTCAGCGACAGCCAGGAACTGCTGGCCCAGGCCCACACCGCGCTCGAGGGCCAGATCGAGGCCATCCGCACCGAGATCAAGGGCGCCGTGCGCGAAGACATGACGCTCGGCGTGTGCGCCACCTGCGGCGGCGAGCTGCGCATTCTGCGCGGCAAGACCGGCAAGCGGTTCGTGGCCTGCGTGGGCAAGGAGAGCGACGAGCCGAAGGTGCCCGCGGGCGCGCCCGAGGGCACGCGGCCCCGGCGCGGCTGCGGCCAGACATTCCCGCTGCCTCAGCGGGGTGCTATCATCGCCAAAGGGACCACCTGCCCCGAATGCGGGTGGCCCGAGATCACTGTGCTCACGTCGAGCGGCCGCGGGAGACCGTGGCAGCTCTGTCTGGATCCCGATTGTCCCATCAAGGAGCAGTACAAGAAGCGGGCGACCAAGCGGCCCGGCTCGCGGGGCGCGGCTTCTTCGTAACCCTCGAAGGCATCGACCGTTCGGGCAAGACGACCCAGGTCGCGCGTCTGTGCTCGTCCCTTGCCGCCCGCGGTCTGCCGGTGGGCGTGGTGGGCGTGCCGGGGGGCTCGCTGCGCGAGCCCGGCGGCACGCCCACCGGCGAGGCGGTCCGTGAGATCCTGCTGCATCACCGCGGCGACATCGCCCCCTGGACCGAGGCGCTGCTCTACGCCGCCGCCCGCGCCCAGCTTGTGTCCGAGCTTGTGCGACCCTCGCTCGAAAGCGGCCTCATCGTGGTGCTCGATCGCTATATCGACTCGTCGCTTGCCTACCAGGGCTGTGCCCGCGGTCTGGGCATCGACACGGTGCTGGAGCTGAGCGTGCGCGCGACCGGCGGACTGCTGCCCGACCTCACCCTGCTGCTGAAGGTCGACCCCCAGGCGGCGGCCGGCCGCCGCGGAGGGCCGCCCGATCGTCTCGAAGCGGAGGGCCTGGCGTTGCAGGCGCGCGTCGCCAAGGGCTACGACGAGCTCGCGCGCCGCTATCCCGAGCGCATCCTAGCGCTCGACGGCGAGCGCCCGGCCGCCACGGTGGCGGCCGACGTCGAAGCCGCGACGCTCGCCGCTCTGGCGGCCGCGCCGCCGCCGGGCTCCCGGGGCGGCTGCCATGTTCGCTGACATCCCCGGTCAGGCGCGGGCCAAGGCCTACATGACCGGCGCGCTCGCGCGTGGCGCGGGCCACGCCTACCTGCTGGCCGGACCCGAGGGCCTGGGCAAGCGGCGCTTCGCGCTCGAGCTCGGCGCCCACCTGGTGGCGGCTTGCGGCGGCTGCGGCGGCTGCGACGAATGCGACCGGCTGGCGCGGGGCGTGCATCCCGACCTCACGGTGATCGAGCGCGAGGGTGAGTTCATCCGCATCGAACAGATCGCCGAGCTCATCGCCGATCTAAGTCTCAAGCCGTTCTCGGCGACTCATCGTGTCTGGATCGTGATCGCACCGGAACGCCTGAACATCGAGGCGGCCAACACGTTCCTCAAGAGCCTCGAGGAGCCACCGGCCGACGTGCACTTCATCCTCGTCTCGGACGCCCCGGAGCGCGTTCTGGCGACCATCGTCTCGCGCTGCCAGACGGTCGAGTTTCAGCCCGTCGCCGACGACGATCTGGCCGCCTTTCTGGTCACGCGCGAGGGTCTCGACGGCCAGCGGGCCGCGCTGCTCTCGCGCCTTGCGCAGGGCTCGCTCGAACGCGCCCTGCGGCTCGCCGGCGACGACCGCGGCGCGCAGCATCGCCAGCGGTATCTGCGCCTGTCGGCCGGCATCGTGCTGCACGACCGCGACGCCGAGCGGAGCTTCGTCGACGAGGTCGGCAATGCCGAGGCCGCGGCGGCGGGCGAGGTCGAGAGCGATATCGCCCGCCGCCGCGCCGAGCTCGAGCGCATCGTGCCCGACGACCGCGAGCGCGTCTTTCACGCCCGCCGGCTCGAGGCCCTGCAGCGTCGCGAGCAGGCGCGGGTCTCGCGCCTGGCGGCGCTCGACGCGCTCGACCACCTCTCGAGCTTTCTGCGCGACGTGTGGGCGGTGGGGCTCGGCGCACCCGGCGCCGTCTCGAACCGCGACCGGCTGGCCGAGCTCGAACACGCCGCCGTCGCCCGGCCCGACATCTATGCCCGGCTGCTCGACTGCGTCGGGCGCACCCGCAAGGATCTGTCCCTGAACGTCGACCGCAGGCTCGCCCTGCAGGCGATGTTTGCCCGCTTTCAGGAGGTCTGGGAACGTGCCTAGGATCGTCAGCGTCGTGTTTGGAGACGGCGGCAAGATCTACCATTTCGACGCCTGCTCCCTTGAGCTCACGGTCGGCGACCAGGTCGTCGTCGACACCGCCCGCGGCACCGACATCGGGCGGGTCGTCGAAGCCCCTCGCGAGCTGTCCGAGAGCGAGAGCCGTGCCGGATTGCGGCGCGTCATGCGGTCGGCCGGCCCGCCCGATCTCGAGCAGGTCGCCCAGAATCGCGAGCGTGAGCGCGAGGCGGTGCTGCTGGCTCGCGAGCTCGCCGCCGCCGCCCGGCTCGACATGAAGGTGGTGTCGGCCGAAAGCACCTTCGACGGTCATCGCCTGACGCTGTCGTTCTACGCCGAGGCGCGGATCGACTTTCGCGAGCTCGCCGCGACGCTCTCGGAGCGGCTCGGGCGCCGGGTCGAGCTGCATCAGGTGTCGGCCCGCGACGAGGCGCGCCTGGTCGGCGGCTACGGGCCCTGCGGTCGCCATCTCTGCTGCGCCAGCTTCTGCGGCGACCAGGAACCGGTGTCGATCCGCATGGCCAAAGACCAGGGCCTGCCCCTGAATCCCTCGAAGATCTCGGGCTGCTGCGGCCGTCTCATGTGCTGCCTCAAGTACGAGCACGGCGTCTATCTGTCGTTCAAGCAGCGCGCGCCGCGTCGCGGCGCGGTCGTTACGACGCCGGCAGGCCGGGGAAAGGTCACTGAGCTCCTCGCTCCCGCCGACAGCGTCGCGGTCGACCTCGGCGAGGGGCGGGTAGTCACGTGTCGGCTGGCCGAGCTGTCCGCCGACACGCCCGACAAGGAGGACACATGACCACCACCAGACACGTCGTGCTCAACGTACCCGACGTCTCCTGCAACCACTGCAAGGCGGCTATCGAGAGTGCCGTGTCGCGCCTGCCCGGGATTGCCCGGGTCGAAGTCGAGATCGCCACGAAGAGCGTGGCCGTCGATCTCGACGCGGCCGGCGATCTCGGCGCCGTGAAGGCGGCCATCGAAGACGAGGGCTACCCGGTCGCCGGCGAGCACGAGTTCGCCCTCTGAGGCCTTGTGCGCGGCGGCCCGGCACGCGCCCGGCGGGCTGGTACGGCGCCCGGCGGGCTGGTACGATAGCCCACCGTGTCCGTGGGCCGTTAGCTTAGTTGGTAGAGCAGGGGACTCTTAATCCCAAGGTCGAAGGTTCGAATCCTTCACGGCCCACCATGACCCCCGATCACTTCCGCGGAGCTGTTGCCGCTGCCGGAGGCGCGATGCTAGTGTCGTGTCGGCGTGCGCGCCGCTTGCGGGGTGAGCAACGAAGGGAAGAGTGTGAAGCGCAAGCGCAGCCTGCGTGATTCCAGTGTCGAGCTGACCCGTTCGTGGCGCGGAGCGCTGCCCGCGGGCGGGCGCGATGCGCTGCGCCAGTTCTCCATTCTGCTGGCCTGCTATGTCGCCTATGACATGGCGCGCATCGCGGTGCGCGGCCGCGAGGCGCTGGCCATGGCCAACGCGCAGGGCATCATCAACGCCGAGAAAGCTCTGCACCTGTACGTCGAGCCGTACATCCAGACGATGGCCAGCCACGTCCACGCGCTGGTCGTGTTCATGGACTGGTTCTACGGCAGCATCCACATTCCAGCGACGATCCTCGTCCTTGTGTGGATCTACCTGTACCGCCACGAGACCTTCGCCTTTTTTCGCAACGTGTTCCTTACCATGAACGCCCTGGCGATGACGATCTTCGCCATCCTGCCGGTGGCGCCGCCGCGCCTCGTGCCCACCTCGGGCGTGGTCGACACGGCCTATCTGTACTCGACCAGCAACTACCACTCCGGCGTCATGTCGTTCGTGACCAACCAGTACGCGGCCCTGCCCAGCCTTCATATCGGCTACGCGCTGTTCCTCTGCCTCGCGGTGTGCCTGCTCACCTCGAACCGGCTGGCGCGCGTGCTGGCGGCCGTGTATCCGGTCGTCGTGCTGGCGGCCATCTTGATCACCGGTAACCACTACCTGCTCGACGCGCTTGCGGGCGTGATCGTGCTGGTCGTGGCCTTCGTCGCCAATTACGGCATGGCGCCGCAGACCGTGCCCGAAGCCATCGCCGTGTACAGTCGCGACACAGACCGATGACCGGGGCGTGACCCTCAAGGACTCCTACACGGCGGGTGTCCGCCGGGCCGTGGTGCCGCTTGCCGGGCGCCTGGTCAGCGGTGGCCACGTCACCCCCAACTCCCTGACGCTCGGCGGCCTCGTGTTGAACGTCGCCACCGTGCCGCTCATTCTCAGCGGACACTTCATCGCTGCCGCCGCCGTGCTGCTGGCGGCGGGCGTCTGCGACATGCTCGACGGAGCGGTGGCGCGCCTCTCCGCCCAAGTCACGCCGTTCGGCGCCTTTCTCGACTCGACCAGCGACCGGCTTTCCGAGGGCGTGGTGCTCATGGCCATCGGTGTCTGGTTTGCCCGTCACGGCCACCTCTGGGACCTCGCCGCGGTCTTCATCGCGCTCATGATGTCGTTCCTGGTCTCCTACACGCGGGCCCGGGCCGAAGCTCTGGGTCTCGAGTGCAAGGTCGGTCTGGCCTCGCGCCCCGAACGCGTCGTGCTGCTCATGATCGGTCTGCTGTTCGCCCGCTACCAGGTGCTCACCGTGATGGTCTGGGCGATCGCCGTGGCGACCACCTACACGGTCGTGCAGCGCATCCTGCACGTGCACGGGCAGCTCGCCGCCGGCGACCGCAAGGCGGCCGTCTGAGCGACGGCCGCGCCCTGCCGCCAACCGCCGTCGGGCGCTCGGCGAGCGCGGCCGGGACCGCCCGCTGTGGTATACTCCGCACTCGTTCGGGGCAGTTTCGCGCGGTCGTCACGCGACCGCGCTTACGATCACCGTCGGCCCGGCTCTGCCGGCCGCGAAGTGGAGGGGAGACATACGTTGAGTAACCCGGTCCGCGTAGCAATCGTCGGTGTGGGCAACTGCGCTTCGTCGTTCGTTCAGGGTGTCGAGTTCTACAAGAACGCCAAGAAGACCGACTTCGTCCCCGGCCTCATGCACCCTGTCGTCGGCGGCTACCACATTCGCGATATCGAGTTCGTCGCCGCCATCGACATCGACGCCAACAAGGTCGGCAAAGACCTCTCCGAGGCGATCTTCACCGCGCCCAACAACACGGTCAAGTTCGCCGACGTGCCGGCCAAGGGCGTGACGGTCGCCAGGGGCATGACTCACGACGGCCTCGGCAAGTACCTGTCCGAGATCATCACCAAGGCGCCTGGCCCCACCGCCGACATCGTCGGCATCCTCAAGGAGACCCAGGCCGACGTCGTCGTCAACTACCTGCCGGTGGGCAGCGAAGAGGCGACCAAGTGGTACGTCGAGCAGATCCTCACCGCCGGCTGCGCCATGGTGAACTGCATCCCGGTGTTCATCGCCCGCGATCCGGTCTACTGGCAGAAGCGCTTCGTCGAAGCCGGCGTGCCGATCATCGGCGACGACATCAAAAGCCAGGTCGGCGCCACCATCGTGCACCGCGTGCTGACCCGCCTCATGCGTGAGCGCGGCGTCAAGCTCGAGCGCACGAGCCAGCTCAACGTGGGCGGCAACACCGACTTTCTCAACATGCTCGAGCGCGAGCGCCTCGAGTCNNGAGTCCAAGAAGATCTCCAAGACCAACGCCGTCACGAGCCAGCTCGACTACGACATGGGCGCCAGGAACGTCCACATCGGCCCGAGCGACTACGTCCCGTGGCTCGATGACCGCAAGTGGGCCTACATCCGCA
>PLTW01000125.1:66113-83516 GCA_003164655.1 Actinomycetota bacterium | reverse complement strand
CTCGTGGAATCAATCATCTAGGGGCAGCAGTTCGAGAGGGCTCTGCCCGCGGCTAACAGATCCCGCCTAGTCCGGTTGTTTGCCTGTCTTGCTCACGTCTGGCACCAGGACCACACTGGCTGACATTAGGTCCACGCTCTGTTTGCCCTCACATATGCGAGCCCTGCGAAACTTCCTCCTTGATCAGGTAGACCTCATCGCTACGAGTAACCACCCTGATGGGCAATGAGAGGTCGGCGATGGCTTTCTTCAGACCCGATACGATGGTCGAGGGCTTAGCGTTGCCCTCCACCTTGGCGCTCTCGTGGTCGCTGCCTGCGAACTCTCGGGCCATCTCTGCGTACTCGCTTGTCGCTCTGGAAGTTCGCGGCGGGAGGGGGGCAGGCACGAGCTTCAGCTTCCTGTCCGTCATTGGTTTCTCCTTAACGATGGATGGCCTCTTTGTACTTCTGCCGATGGTCCGTGTCGCCCCTGAACGTCCGCTCCAGAAGCTCGTCCACATTCTTCAGTTCCGGCTCCTTGACCCAAGGTTGCGGTTCAAGTATTTGCCGAATGCGGAAGGTGCCATCGTCACGGCGACACATTGTGTAGAGGCCGATGCCAAGCCGGTTGGCCTCTGCTTGTATCGATGGGGAAACTGCCGCCTCTTCAGTCTGAAGCTCTACCACGAGATTCGCCATATGCGCCCAGCGACCATGAGCAGCCGCCTCATAGACGCTTTCCAGTCTGTCGGCTTCAACGTTGCGCTTTATCTCGTAGGCCGATACCTCAACGGTCACAGCAGGCAGGTATTCGACCGGATAGCTGGTAACGCGAATTTGGGTCACGTCGGGTCGCGACCATTGACCACTGTTGCGCCTATGCCCGCTCGGTGTAGCACTCACGAACACATGGCCAAACCGAAACGCCTCGTCTCCATCCTTCTCGGCGTCGAGATCCTTGTGTAGATGCTTTGCGAAGGGCTCGTAGAGTTCGGACTCACGACGCACTAGGTGAGCAACTTGTGATTCGTCTGTCGGCGGCAGTGTCTCGACGCGTGCGAGCGTTCCGCCCTTGCCCTTGCCTGCTCGGACGAGACCCGCATCAAGAAGCTCCTGCTTAGAGGCAGCATATGCATCGTCCTCAATGTCGAGAAGTGATCGAAGTTGAATGTTGCCCTTTGTCGAGCCGTCACGAGGAAGCCCGGCAAGGATCATTAAGGCCGTGGGCGAGAGGTCGGCTGCCGTCGGGGCACTTTCGCGGGGAACCTCGACCACGTCGTGGCCGTCCATATTCGCAGCCGGTTCCGCAGTGATTCGGGCGAGCGTGCCCCCGTAGCCAATACTGCGGCGAACTCGACCGGCGTCGAGAAGCTCCTGCTTGGCCAGGGAGTAGGTCTCTTCGTCGAATCCTAGGCGCCCGCGAAGGCCAATGTTGCCCATCGTCGTTCCGCCGGCCGGCAAAGCGGCATACAGGAGGGCTGCCTCCGGCGAGACGCCGGGCACTGCCGTGCTGACGACCCGCTTCCCGGCACATCCGACCAACCCGCAATCAGCGAGTTCGGTCAAGATGGAGTTGAGAGCGTCGCCTTCAAGCTCAAGCCGACGACACAGGGTCGACCTGTTGGTCGGACGCTCCGTGCTCAGTGCCTCCAAGACGTGCCGGGTCGTATCCATTGCGACGGCCATGTGACTTTCTCCAGCCTGGGGAGGCGGCTGCGAATGCATTTGCCCGCCTCTGAGTGCAATACATAGTGCAGGACTATCGTCGGCGTAGAGCGAGGCATTCTTGAGTGCCAGATAGCCCACATACCGCCGGCTACCTGAGTGGGCCGGTTCTGACGAGGGGTGGTCAACATTGGTCTGCGAACTGCCGGTCCCTATAGCCCCGCGTATCACGGACCGGTCGAGCCGCCGGATATAGAGGGAATCAGACCCTTTGTGTTCAGCCGGCCGTCGCAAGTGTGGCGAATTTGTTCCCCACGCTGCCGGTCCCTATACCCCGGCATCCCGCCCCCGGGGGGGTATAGGGATCGCCCGGAAAGTGAACACCCTCCGGCTCGGACCATGAACTTGCGCGGCTCGAAAGCGATTCGAACGCCCCGAACGCGCAGTACCCAGGGGTGGCGCCGGCGCCGATCTGGCTGGGACCAAACGCCGACGACTGCCTCGTTCTCGGCGGGCAGGCAGCCACCACGGTGCTCGACCACAGCAGCGGCGACACGCTGATCAAGAACACGCAGACGGTCGACCCATCTCTCGCCGCCCACTCGATGAAGCCACGACCGTCTCGAAGTCCGGCGGCGCCCGGCTGCCGCAAGAGGTAGCTCCGGCGGCAACCAGTCCAAGCGGCCATTCGGGAAGCCTCCGGCGACGAGAGGACCGCCTGTCCAGGCGGTCCTCTCTCTTCCTTTCCCGCGCCTGCTGGTCGGGGGGCTCGTCCGGGCGGGCCGGTCGTCGGGGTTACGGGGCGTTGATCTCCGTCACCGACTTGCCGCCCCAGTTGGTGACCCAGATATGGCTGCCGTCGAACGCCACCCCATAGGGGCCGTTGAACACGTAGGAGCCGCTCGAGAGCTTCTGTACGAAGGAGCCGTCGCTTGCCTTGAGCTCCGTCACCGAATCGTTGCCGTAGTTGGCGACCCAGATGTGGCTGCCGTCGAAAGCCACCCCATAGGGGTCGCTGAACGTGTAGCGGGAGTCGGTCGTGTTCGAGAGCGTCCGGATCCAGGAGCCGTCGCTGGCGTTGAGCTCCGTCACCGAGCTGCCGTCAAAGTTGGTGACCCAGATGTGGCTGCCGTCGAAGGCCATGCCAAAGGGCTCGCTGAAGCCGTACTTGGCGTCCGAGAGCTTCTGTACCAAGGAGCCGTCGCTGGCGTTGAGCTCGGTCACCGAGTTGCCGCCGCTGCCCCAGTTGGCGACCCAGATGTGGCTGCCGTCGAAGGCCACTCCATAGGGCTCGCTGAAGCCGTACTTGGCGTCCGAGAGCGTCCGTACCAAGGAGCCGTCGCTGGCGTTGAGCTCGGTCACCGAGTTGCCGCCGCTGCCGCTGTTGGCGACCCAGATGTGGCTGCCGTCGAAGGCCACTCCAGAGGGGGCGCTGAACCCGTAGGAGCCGCTGGAGAAGTTGATGCCGTAGGCAGACCAATTCAACTCGGCGACCTGGGTCAGGTTGAAGCCCATCCCCGCCGGCCCCTGGGGGCCGGTCGGTCCGGCCGGTCCGGTCGCGCCGGTCGCGCCTGTCGCGCCTGTAGCCCCTGCGGGCCCCTGCGGCCCAATGGCTCCTGTGTCGCCCTTAGCACCCGGTGCAGCGGCCGCTCCTTTAGCCCCGGCGGGCCCTCGCAGCCCCCGGGGCCCCTTGAGCTGCTTGAGCACGCTGGGCTTGATCTGCTTGGTCGAGGTGATCAGGTAGTGGTTGACGGCGGCGTAGCTGGTGCCGCCCATGGCGAAGACCAGGGCCAAAAGCGCCACCATCAGTGCCGGTGACGGCGCTCGCAGCCAGCGGTGCTTGTTGTGTTCCTGTTGCATGACCCCCTCCTGTGCCTGTGATTGCCGCCGTACGTCGTGCGGTGGCGAACTGCCAGGTGACTATGCGCCGGGGAACGATGCCTGAGAAGGGCTCACGGCCACAGCACGGGCGAAGCCGCGACGAACGAAGCCCCGCGGGTCCCTCAGCGCTCCCCTTCGAGCGCCGCCAGCCGCTGCCCCTCGCGCTCGTCGACGCCGTCGGTCCACGGCAGCCGTTCGCCGGGCAGCGAGCGCAGGCGCCAGCGCAGGCTTTTGGCGTACCCGTTGATGGCCGCTTCGACCTCGTCGAGGGCGGCGGCGACTCGCGCCTCCTGGGCCGCGTCGAGACCAAACTCGGCCAGCCGCTCGCGGCAGCGGCGCAGGCTGGCGGTCACGTCGTGGTGCAGGCACCAGTCGCGACTGCACAGCTGTGCCAGGTAGTCGAGGTTGACCACCCCAGGCTCGTCGCGGCGGTCGAGGCGCAGGTCCTTGAGCAGGGCGATGACGTCGCGCAGGTCGTCGTAGGAGGGCGCCGTGCGCTGGAGCTTGATGAGCACGACGTCGGCGGCCGGCACGGTGTCGGCGTCGCTGGGCAGGCGGTCCTTCAGGGCGATCTCGTGGTCGAGCCGGAAGGCGTCGAGGTAGACGTCGATGCGGTCGTCGTCGTGGGCTCGCCGGCCGTCGCGCGTCACGTGCACGCACTGGCGGAAGAACTGCATCACCTGGCCGGCGGTCGCGAAGCGCACGTGGCGGTTTTCCTGATAGCCGAGGGCGCCCAGCGCGCTCGGCACGCGCTTGGCCTGGCGGCGCAGGCCGACGAGGTCGATGTCGCGGATCGGTCGCCGGGCGAACCCCTGATCGGGGCTCGTGGCCAAGACGGCAAGGCCGCCCACGAGGCGCAGCACGACGCCGCCAGCGGCGGCCGCGCCGACGATCTCCCTCGCCTCGGCGAGCATCTCGTCGGGCACGGCTACGAACTCTGACGGCTGAGCGACCACGTTGTCGGCAGTGTTCCCCGCGGCGGCGCGGTTTGGTCGCTTGCGCCCGGGGGCATGCGTTGAATCAGTCTTGCGTGGAGTGCGAAGGAGGCGACATGGCCCGGGCGCGATTCCTCGTGGTGGCGCCCCACGAGCCCGATCAGTGCCTCGATGCCGTCGAGGCCACCATCAACCAGGGACCGGGTTTTCAGGAAGCCTACGAGTGGGGCTGCTTGGTGGGCAACCATACCGGCTACGTCTCCGTGCGGGCAGACGGCGCCGAGGAGGCCGTCAACGACTACGTGCCGCCGTTCCTGCGGGCTGCGGCGAAGGCCTACCGGCTGACCCAGATCAGGGCGCGCGACCTGCGCGACCTGCGCGACGCCGAAACCGAGCGCCGCCGCTAGCTCGCGCGCCGCCTGCCGCGCCCTCCTGCGCCTGCGCCCGTCGTCCGCGCCTGCCTGCTCCCCGCGCTCGCGGTCCCTACGCGGTGGGCACCCAGAAATGCAGCTCGTCGGCGTCGCGGCCGGCGTAGCGCCCGCCGTTGGCCTCGATCACGCGGCGCGAGATGATGTTGGCCACGTCGCAGGTGATGAGCGCCGGGTCGATGCCCAGGGCGCCGGCCAGCGGCAGGGCCGTGGCGAGCATCGTCGTGGCGTGACCGCGGTGGCGGCGGCTCGGTCTGGTCTCGTAGCCGATGTGGCCGCCGACGCTGCGCAGGCCGGCGTTCAGCCGGTGGCGGATGGCGATGCGCCCCAGAAACTCGTCGCCGTCGACCCACCACAGGTTCGTCTGCGGCACGCGGCCCGAATGGTCGTCGGCCCGCAGGTTCTCCTCGGCGCGCAAGGCGGCGACATAGCGAGCAAAGGTCTCCGGAGCGCGCAGTGTCGTCAGGCCGAGCTCGAGGTGGCGGTGCTCCTCGTGGCATTCGACGAGCGCCGCCAGAAACGACGTCTGGTAGAGGGTCGCGGGTGTGACGAGCTGGGGCATGCCCGCTAGAATACGCGCCCCCGGCGCCGGCTGAAAACCGCGCCGGCCCGCCGGCGGCGAACCCCGCGTTTGCCTAAGCCTCGGCCGCCGCCACATATCCGTCGATCTCGGCCAGCAGCTCGGCCCGGCGCGCGGCGGGCAGCAGCGAGCCCGCGATCGAGTTGCGGGCCAGCGCGGCGATGTCGGTGCGCGTCAGGCCCAGCGCAGCGCTCACGGCGAGATAGTTGTCGACCAGGTAGCCGCCGAAGTAGGCGGGGTCGTCGGAGTTGACGGTCACCGCAACGCCGGCGTCGAGCAAGCGCTTGAGCGGGTGCTCGGCCAGTGAACCGACCACCCCGAGGCGCAGGTTCGACAGCGGGCACATGGTGAGGGTCACCCGCTCGTCGCGCAGCCGCGCCACGAGCGCGGGGTCGTCGATCGCCCGCACGCCGTGGTCGATACGGCTCACGTGCAGCGCCTCGAGCGCCTCGGTGACGTAGGCGGCGGGTCCCTCTTCGCCGGCGTGGGCCACCGCCGCAAACCCGGCCTCGCGCGCCGCCGCGAAGACCGCGGCGAAGTCGCCCGGCGGGTGGCCGACCTCGGCCGAATCGAGGCCCACGCCGGCGATCAGGTCGCGGTAGCGGAGCGCCTTGTCGAGCACCTCGAGGGCGCCGCGCGGGCTCTCGTCGCGCAGAAAGCACATGATCAGCCGTGAAGAGATGCCCAAGGCGCGCTCGCCGGCGGCCAGGGCCGCGCTGATGCCGGCCACCACACTGTCGAACGGCACACCGCGCACCAGGTGGCTCTGCGGGTCGAAGAAGACCTCGACGTGGCGGGCGCCGTCGGCGTGGACCCGGTGCAGGTAGTCCTCTGTGAGCTCGAAGAAATCGCGCTCGTGGCGCAGCACCGCCATGCCCCGGTAGTACAGATTCAGAAATGAGCGCAGGTCGGAGAACCGGTAGGCGGCGCGCGCCTCGTCGGCGTCGGCGTATGGCACCTGCACGCCGTTGCGGGCCCCCAGGGCCAGCATGAGCTCGGGCTCGAGCGTGCCCTCGATGTGCAGATGCAGCTCGGCCTTGGGGATGCCGCGGACGAAGTCGTCGACGGCGTGCCGGTCGGTCGGTTTGGTGTCGGGGCCGTGGGCGGGCATGCGAGAAGAACCTCCGTGACGAGTGGCGACAGCCTATCACCGCGAACGCCGGCGGCCCTCCCGCGGGGGTAGGGTCGCTGCCACCGCAGGGTGAGACGCGGGCGCGTCGTCACCCGGCCGCGCGGGCGCCGCACGGGGCAGGACCCTCCCGCGGTTGACCCCGATCTCCACCGCCGGGGCGACGCTCCGCCCCGGGGTCGACCGATAGCCTTCTCTCACGAGCCCGAACGGGGTGAGCACCAGAGGAGTGGGGTGCACGATGAAGCGATCGATCGAGAGGAACGCAAGAGCGGCGAGGCATGGCAGGCGGTCGTTCACCGAACGGCTGGCACGCACCAGCGCGACACACCCCTGGCGCACGATCACCGCCTGGCTGGCGCTGGTCGCCGTCGCGGTCGTGGCGATGGGCGCCCTGCTGAGCAGCGGCATCACCTCGAACATGGAGTTCCGCGGCAGCAGGCCCGACAGCGTGATCGGCCAAAAGCTGGTCGAGAAACGCCTCACCGGTCCCCAGAGGATGACCGACTTCGTGATCGTCAGGTCGGCGACACGCCAGGTCGACGACCCCGTCTTTCGCAGCTACGTCACGAGCCTCGCCGGTCGCATCGGCGACCTTGGTCCGAACGTCGTGCAGAGCGTCTCCACGATCTACAGCGCTCACGACGCGACGCTGCGTTCCAAAGACGGCCACGCGACGCTCATCCCGGTGGTCATGGCCGGCGATGCCGACCACGCCATGAAGAACGTCGACAGGCTGCACGCGGTCGTCGTGGCCACCGCCGGCTCGGGCTTCACGCTGGCCCAGACCGGCGACGCGAGCCTGAACGAGATGATCACCCAGGTCGCCAAGAGCGACATGGAGAAGGCCGAGATCTTCGGCGTGCCGGCCGCTCTGATCGTGCTGGTGATCGTCTTCGGCGCTCTTGTCGCGGCCGGCATGCCGCTGCTGCTCAGCGTCGTCAGCATCATNNCTCGCCACCATCGACGCCATCGCCGCCACCGGCGCCACCGCCAACCGGGCCATCTTCTTCAGCGGCATGACGGTGTTCCTGGCCATGATCGGCATGGTCATCGTGCCGCTCGACATCACTATCAGCATGGGGCTGGGCGTCATGCTCGTCGTCTTCACGACGCTGCTCACCACCCTGATCCTGCTGCCCGCCCTGCTCGGGCTGCTGGGCGACCGTGTCAACGCCCTGCGGGTGCCGGTCTTCGGCCTGCTTGCCATGAACCGCGCCCGCGGCCGGTCGGGACTGTTCGAGCGGCTCGCGCACAGCATCATGCGTCGCCCGGTCGTCTGGCTGACCGTCGCCGTCGTCGTGCTGCTCGGCCTGGCGGCGCCCGTGCTGGTCATGAAGACCGGCAACACCAACATGACTGCCCGCTACCTGCCGGCCGACCAGTACTCCAAGCAGGGTTGGGACGTCCTCGGGCGCGATTTCTCGCTGGGCAAGGCCAACCCGCTGCAGATCGTCATCGACGGTCCGGCTGCGGCGCCTCAGGTGAGGCGGGGTGTCGCCCGTCTGGAGGCGGCCCTGCGCCGCGACGGCCGCTTCGGACCCACCCAGACGACCGTCGACAAGGCGGGCGATCTGACGCTGGTCTCGACGACCTTGTCGGGCGATCCCGCCGGCGACGCTACGCGAGCTCTCGTGAAGAACGTGCGCGCCACGCTGGTGCCCGCGGCCTTCAGCGGCGCCCCGGCCAGAGTCTACGTCTCGGGCAACACCGCCTTCGTGGTCGACTACCTCGCCTTTTTCCACCGCTGGCTGCCGATCGCCCTGACCGTCGTGCTGAGCCTCAGCTTCGTCCTTCTGCTGGTGGCGTTCCGCTCGATCGTCATCCCGGCCAAGGCGATCGCCATGAACCTGCTCTCGGTGGGCGCTTCGTACGGGCTCATGGTGCTCGTATTTCAGAAGGGCGTCGGGGCACACCTGCTCGGCCTGACCCGCGTCGACACCATCGAGGCCTGGGTGCCGCTGTTCCTCTTCAGCCTGCTGTTCGGCCTTTCGATGGACTACCAGGTGTTCCTGCTCTCCCGCATCAAGGAGCGCTTTGACCACACCGGCGACACCCGTGAGGCGGTGGCCTACGGCGTCGGCCGCACGGCCAGCATCATCACCGGCGCCGCCGCCATCATGGTCTGTGTCTTCGCCGGCATGGCCGGCGGCCAGCTCGTCATGTTCCAGCAGATGGGCTTTGGTCTGGCCGTAGCGGTGCTGCTCGACGCGACCGTGGTGCGTACGATCATCGTGCCGGCCGCCATGGAGCTGCTCGGCGACTGGAACTGGTACCTGCCGCGCTGGCTGGAATGGCTGCCGAACGTCAGCGTCGAAGGCCACGTCGGTGGTCCGGCGCCGGCCGGCGACCCGGCGCCGGCCAATGGTCCGGGCCCGGCTACCGATGAGACGCCGGCCGGACGGCGACGTTCGACGCCGCCTGCCGCCGAACATCTCAACCTCGGTCCCGGGGCGGTGAGGACCGCGGGGCGGTAGCGCCCGCGAAAGGTCGAGGGGACCCCACTCCTCGAACCGGGAGGCGGCGGCGCGGCAGCGCCGCCGCCTCTTTTACGTTGCCGCGCCGCCGCCGGCCAGCCCCATCGCGGACCGGGCGGCCTTGTGACAACCGCTCTGTACCGGGTAGAACGGTGGGCATGAGACTGCTCGTCGTCGAAGACACCGACAAGCTCGCGAAGGCTCTGAAACGCGGACTCGAGAATGAGGGCTACGCGGTCGACACGCTGGGCGACGGCCATCTTGCCCAGACGCGACTGCGCAGCCGCCACGACGAGTACGACGTCGTCGTGCTCGACGTCATGCTGCCCGGCGTCGACGGGTTCACTATCTGCCGCGATCTGCGCGAGCGTGGCGTGACAGTGCCGGTGCTCATGCTCACGGCCCGCGACTCGATCGACGACAAGGTGACCGGACTCGACAGCGGCGCCGACGACTACCTGGTCAAGCCGTTCGCCTTCGAGGAGCTGCTGGCCCGCGTGCGCACACTGCTGCGCCGGCCGCGCGGCGCCCTGCCGGTGGCACTCACGGCCGGCGATCTCACGCTCGATCCCGTCTCGCGCACGGCGCGCCGCGGCGCCCTGGAGCTCGAGCTCACCGCCAAGGAGTTCTCGCTGCTCGAGCTCCTCATGCGGCACCCCGGTGAGGTGCTCAGCCGCGAGCGCATCGTCGACCACGTCTGGGACGACGAGTACGACGCCTCCAGCAACGTCATCGACGTGCACATCAAGAACCTGCGCCGCAAGGTCGACCGGGCCGGTGGGCCGAGCCTGTTCAAGACGGTGCGCGGCGTCGGCTACAGCCTGAGGGCGTGAGCCCGCCGTGAGCCCGCGGTGAGCACGACGTGAGCCCGGCCTTCGGTCCCGACGTCTTTGCCCGTGCGACCACGCGTCTGGTCGCCCTGTTCACGGCGATCGTCGTGGCGCTCGTCGTCGTCTCCGGCGTCGTCATGTACCTGACCGTCAGGACCAACATCGCGGGCGTCGCGCAGGGCCGGCCCGGCGGCGACGAAGCCGGGGTTGAACGCGAGCTGGCCTCGCGCTCGATCAGCCGGTTGCGCTGGCAGCTCGTCGCCCTCGACGGCGTCATCATCGTGGCCGTCGGCGGGCTCGGGCTGTGGTATGCGCGGCGCACGCTGCGGCCCATCCGCGAGCTGTACGGCGCCCAGAAGCGCTTCGTCGCCGACGCTTCGCACGAGCTGCGCACGCCGCTGGCCATCATGAAGGCCGAGTTCGAGGTGGCGCTGCGCGAAGGGGCCGGCGGGCCGGCGCCGCCGGGGCAGTCCGACGAGCTGCGCGAGGCGGTGCGCAGCGGCCTCGACGAGGTCGACCGCATGAGCGCCATCGTCGACGACCTGCTCATGCTGTCGCGCATCGACGCTCACCAGGAAGAGCTGCGTTTCGCCCGGGTCGACCTGGCGGAGATCGTCCGGCGCACGGCCGAAGGCATGCAGACGATGGGGGAGAGAGTCAGGGTGACGGTGACGGTGACGACGCCGCTCGGCGCCGTGACCGCCGTGGTCGACGCGGCTCACCTCGAGCGCGCCCTGCGCAACGTGGTGCGCAACGCGATCCAGCATTCACCGCCCGGAGAGGGCGTGAATGTGACGCTGGCGCTGGTCGGCGATGCGGCGGTCGTGCGTGTCGCGGACGCGGGGCCGGGCATCGCGGCCGCCGATCTCGAGCACATCTTCGACCGCTTCTACCGGGCCGACTCGGCGCGCTCGCGCGACGGGGGCGGCAGCGGCCTCGGTCTGGCCATCGCGCGCTGGATCGCCGAGCGGCACGGCGGTGTCATCGCCGCCGAGAGCACGTTGGGGAGGGGCACGACGGTCGTTCTGCGGCTGCCCCTGGCCGGGCCGCGAGACTGAGGGCGCCGGCCGGGCACTCGCCCGATGGCCCATCCGGGTCGGTTCCCCGGCGGCCCGCACGAGCGGCGCAGGCCGCTACACGACGTCGATGGTGAGCTGGCTGGCGCCGCCGCTCAGTCTCACTTCGAAACGGTTCTGAGAGGCGGCGTAGTTCGGTGACTCGATGCGGCTGCGCCGGCCCATCGAGGCCAGTTCCTGGCCGTCGAAGATGAGCTGGCTGGCGCCGCCCGAGACCTCGGCGGCCAGGGCGCACTCGGCTGGTCGGTGCAGCCGCACGTCGCTGGCGCCGCCCGAGATGCGTATCGGCACGACGCCGGCGGCGGCGGGCAGCCAGATCTCTACGTCGCTGGCCCCACCGCCCACCTCGAGCGAGCGCAGCTCGAGGCCGCGCAGGTCGCAAATGAGCTTCCACATGCCGCCCTTCATCGAGATCTCCCAGGGCACGGCGGGGTTCAGCGCGATCGTCGACTTGGCGACCCGCCAGTCGAACGGCAGCAGGTGCCGTTTGTGGCCGATCGTCACCGTGCCGCCGTCGACGTTGATGTCGGGGACGCTGCCCTTGAACTCGCCGCGGTAGAGACCGGTCAGCGAGGCATCGACGCCGAGCCGCGCCTTGGCTGAGCCCTTGATGAACTCGAGCCGGCCGAGCGACACGCCGTCGAGCGGGGCCGTGAACTGCCCACTTTGCGGCGCGGCGGTGCTCGCCGCGTCGAGGCTCGGCGGGGGAGAGGCGATGCCGCGCACCAGCTCCTCGTAGAACTCGCGGATGCCACGCAGGTAGTCGCGGATCACGGCGACGCCGGCGGGGTCTATCTGCTCGAGCTGTGCCCGCCCGGCCAGTTCGACCTCGCCGTACACACGGGCGCCGAGCTCGCGGGTGGCCACCGTCGAGGTGACCAGCACGCGGCGGCGGTCGCCTGGGTCGGCCACGCGGTTGGCGTAGCCGCCGCGCTCCATGCGGTCGAGCACGGTGGTGATCGCCCCGGGGGTGAGGCCGCTCTCTTCGGCGAGCTCGCCGGCGGTCACCCGGCCGCGGCGATAGAGGATGCCGATGCAGCGCAGGTCGGTGCGGTTCAGGCCATGCTGGGCGGCCACCGCCTCGTCCAGACGGTCGGCGGTGCGGCGCAGCTCGCCGAGCTCGGCCCCCACGTCGTCGATCAATCTGTCGTGGTCGTCTGCCATGTCTTGCCTCGCTACCGGGAAGAAGATGCCGTACGCGCGGATTTCGCGATCAGCTCTCGCCTGTAGGCTTGTTCGCCCGCCGACGATTGTTTCCTTGGCAGGCAATATACCACAAACAAATAGTTTGACACTCAAAATATATTGGAAGTAAACTGTCGACGTTCCGACAACGCCTCCGTGGCGCGACCGTCGAGGTCGCCGGCCGAGAGGTTCAGCAAGGTGGGAGTCGCATGACTGAGATGGCGATCGAGACGAACAGTCTCGTGAAGACCTACTCCAAGGGGGTGAAGGCGCTCGACGGCGTGAGCTTCGGTGTCGCTGCGGGCAGCGTGTTCGGCCTGGTCGGGCCCAACGGCGCCGGCAAGTCGACCACGGTGAAGATCCTGACGACCCTCTCGCGGCCCGACAGCGGCGCCGCCGAAGTGGCCGGCATCGATGTGCTGCGCCGGCCCGACGACGTGCGCCGGGCGATCGGCTGCGTGGCCCAGAAGTCGGGCGTCGACGTGCACGCCTCCGGGCGCGAGAACATGCTGCTGCAAGGCCGCTTGTACGGTATGAGCGGACGCGAGCTGTCGCTGCGTGTCGACACCATGCTCGAGCGTTTCGGCCTGGCCGACGCGGCCCGCCGCGTCACCAGCACCTACTCGGGCGGCATGCAGCGCAAGCTCGACGTGGCGATGGGCCTGGTCCACAGTCCCCGGGTCCTGTTTCTCGACGAGCCGACGACCGGCCTCGACCCCGAGGCCCGCGCCGACATGTGGTCCGAGATCGAGCGCCTCGCCGGTGAAGAGGGCCTGACGATCCTGCTCACCACCCACTATCTCGAAGAAGCCGACAGACTGGCCAATCGTCTGGCGATCGTCGACCAGGGCAGGATCGTGGCCCAGGGCAGCCCCGAAGAGCTGAAGAGCGAGCTGCGCGGCGACGCCGTGCACATTGAGCTCGATGTGGTCGAGACCAACGGACGCGTCGCGGCGGCGCTCGCCGACCTTGGCGACGTACGCGACGTCGTGGTCGAGCGCGGTCGCCTGCTGCACGCGCGCTCCGACAACGGCGCCCGCGCCGTGCCGGTCATGCTGCAGGCGCTCGAGGCGCGCGGCGTGCCGGTCGTCTCGGTCACGGTCGCGCGTCCTTCGCTCGACGACGTCTATCTCAAATACACGGGCCGGCGGTACGAAGAGGCCGACACGGCCGCGGAGGTGTCGCGATGACAGCGCTGCGCCACACGCTGTACCTGACGATCCGCCAGGTGCGCAACTTTCTGCGCCAGCCCTGGTTCGTGGCCCTGTCGCTGGCCCAGCCGATCATCTACCTGCTGCTGTTCGGGGCTCTGTTCAAGAAGGTCGTCGAGATCCCCGGGTTTACGACCAACTCCTACATCTCGTTCCTCACGCCCGGCATCGTGGTGATGAGCGCCATGTTCGCCGGCGGCTGGAGCGGCATGGGTGTGATCGACGACCTCGACCACGGCGTCATGGACCGGTTCCTGGTGGCGCCGACCAGCCGCGGCGCGATCATGCTCGGCCGCGTCACGCCGCAGGTGCTGACGATCCTCATCCAGACGGTCATCATCGTGGGCCTGGCCCTCATCGTCGGGGGACGGTTCGCCGGCGGCGCCAGCGGCGTCGTCATGCTGATCGTCGTCTCGACCCTGCTGTCGATCGGCTTCGCCTCGCTGTCCAACGGCATCGCCCTGCTGCTGCGCAAAGAGGAGTCGGTGATCGCCGCGGTCAACATGATCCTCCTGCCGCTGATCTTCCTGTCGTCGGCCTTCTTGCAGCAGAACCTGGCGCCGCGGTGGATCCAGGACATCGCCGTGTACAACCCGGCCAACTGGGCCATCCAGGCGGGTCGCACGGCGCTCACGACCAGCGCCACCGCGCACACGGTGCTCACGCACACGCTCGAGCTGCTGGTCTTCGCGATCGTCTGCACCTGGCTGGCCACCCGGGCGTTTCGCTCCTATCAGCGCTCAGTGTGAGGTGGAGACTGACCGTGGAAGCAGCCATCGAAGTCAAATCACTCAGGAAGTCGTACAAGAAGGTCTCTGTTCTGAAAGACGTCAGCTTCAGCGTTCAGAAGGGCACGGTCTTCGCCCTGCTGGGCAGTAATGGCGCCGGCAAGACCACGACGATCAACATACTGACGACCCTTATAAAGGCCGATGGCGGCACGGCCGCGGTGGCCGGCTACGACGTTGCTGCGCGACCGCACAAGGTACGCAACGAGATCAGCCTGACGGGGCAGCTCGCCGCTGTCGACAATCGGCTGACCGGTCGCGAGAACCTGCTGCTGATCGGCGACTTGCGCCACGTTGCCGACTCCGCCGGGACTGCAGCAGACCTGTTGCGGCGGTTCGGGCTGGAGGAAGCGGCCGATCGCGGCGTGTCGACGTTCTCCGGTGGGATGCGCCGCCGCCTCGACATCGCCATGAGCCTGATCGGTAGTCCTGCGGTCATCTTCCTGGACGAGCCCACCACCGGGTTTGACCCGGAAGCCCGCAACGAGATGTGGCGGACGATCCACAAGCTGGCCCAAGGCGGGACGACGGTATTCNNCGTCGCCAGTGGAACGGCCAGCGAGCTGAAGAAGCTCGTGCCGGGTGGGCTGATCGAGCTGACCTTCCATGACGACGAGACTCGTGACGCTGCTGCAAAGGTGCTTGGCAAGAGTCACGCCCATACTGAAGGCGACGGCGCAAGGCTGTCGATCTTCACAGATGGCGCCGTAGCTCAAGTGGCCAGCATGTTCGTCGTCCTCCGGGATGCTCGAATCGAGCCGACCGGGTTCTCCCAGAAGGTGGCTACGCTCGACGACGTGTTCCTCAAGGTAACTGGCGCCGGCCGGGAGGACGAATGACACGCACGCTCGCAGATACCTGGACGCTGGCCAAGCGCAGTCTGCGCCATATCACCCGCAGTCCGGACACGGTCATCACGGTGCTTCTGATGCCGATCGCCCTCATGCTCCTGTTCGCCTACGTGTGGGGTGGGGCGGTGGGACGGCAGACGGGATCAGTGAGCTACATCAACTTCATCGTGCCGGGAATCGTGGTGATGACGGTCGTCAGCGGCATCGCCTACGCCGCGGTACGTCTCAACATGGACGTGCAGAGTGGCATCATCAATCGCTTCAGGACGATGCCGGTCGCGCCGTCGTCGATCCTGGGCGGGCAGGTCGCATCGTCGACCTTGTCCAACGTCGTCTCATCGGTGCTCGTCTTGCTGGTGGCATTCGCGATCGGGTTCCGGTCACAGGCCGGCGTGGTGGGATGGTTGGTCTTTGCCGGGATCCTGGTGCTGTTCACGCTTTCGACGACTTGGCTGGCCATCTTCTTCGGACTGCTTGCTAAGACGATGGAGGGGGCCGGTGCGTTCAGCTACGTCCTGATTCTGCTCATATTCATCAGCCCCGCATTCGTGCCCACGAACTCCATGACACCGTTGTTGCGGGGCTTTGCCGAGAATCAGCCGATGACTCCCGTGGTTGAGACGATGCGTTCACTGCTGGTCAATGGCACGGCCGGCCCCAAGGTCTGGACGGCCCTGGCCTGGATCCTCGGTCTTCTCGTAATCTCGTATCTTCTGTCCGTGGCAGTCTACAAACGCAAGGCGATCGTAGTGAACACCTGATACGGGGTGGATTCTTTTACGCGGTCGTGCCTGGCGAAGTGGCTCGACCACCAGTTGGCAGCCACGGCGGTAAGAGTGTCGGGCGCCGGGTATCACAGGTGCAGAGCGGAGGACCGGTCGCGTGCGGGACGAAGGTCTGCGGGTCGTAAACCGCTGCGGGGAGGCGACTCCTCCAGAGAGCTCCCCTTCGCGCGCCTCGCGGGGAGCTACCGTGCCGGCCTCCGTTCCAATCCATGCGACCGAGCGGCGATCTCGCCGCGCACCGCGCGCTCCTCACGATCGTCACCAGGGGCGCCGCGCCCCACGATGCCGGCAAGCTGCGGAGAGGGCCGCGCGCGCCGGTCGGCGGGTCGGCGGCGAGCTTTACAGCAGGCTGGCGAAGTTGCCGGTCCCCCAGGGCGAGGCGGCCACGGCGTCGGCCACGGCAATGGCGTTGTTGCCGGCCTGCAGGGCCGCGAGGATGCCGCCGTAGTAACCGTTGCGCAGGGTGGCGATGGTCGCCGTGAATCCCTGGGCCCAGCTCACGTAGGCCTTGACGCCGACGGAGTTCATGGCGCTGGCGCCCGGTTCGGGCATGGTGGTGTCGAGCGGGTTGTAGTGGGCCGAGTTGTGCCAGTTACCGCCCTCGGCGATCTCCCAGGCGGTGATCGCGGCGACGTTGTGGGCCGTGAGCGGCATGCCGAGCTGCTGAAGCAGCGCCTTGGCCCAGGTGACCGGCGTGTAGTGGCCCGACAGGGACACGGGCGTGACGAGGCCGCCGCTCGAGGTCTGCCGGGCGAGGATGCGCCCGATCTGACGCGTGAGGTTGTCGAGGATCGCGCGCCGCTGGGCGATCTTGTCGGACATGATCAGGCGCTGCGTGTCGACGCGGCTCTGGGCGGCTTGGGAGCTCGTGCGCTGGGCCGCGAGGTCGTCGGCGAGGCGGCCGACCTGGGCGTTCAGCTGGGCGAGGCCGGCGTTGTTGCGCTGGTCCTGACGGGTCAGCCGACTGAAGAAGGTGATCTGCGTCTGCATCTCGGTAAACGAGGCCGAGGCGGCGAGGACGTCGACAAACGAAAACGTGCCCATCTTGTACATGGCCGCCAGCGTGGCGCCCATGACGGCGCTCTGGTGATCGAGCGCCGACTGCGACTGGCCGAGCTGCAAGCGCGTCTGTGAGAGCTGCAGGTTGACGCCGTTCAAGTCGGCTACCGCGGCGTCGTACTGCGTGCGGATCACCTGCATCTGCGCCTCGAGGCGAGCCATCCGCAGGCGCTGCCCGCGGGCCGCCGCCTCGAGCCCTTTGAGCGTGGTCGGAGTCTCGACCGCGACGATCACATGGGGCCGTGCGGCGGCGCGAGCGGGGGCCGCAGCGGCGCCGAGAAGGGCGACGCTGGCGGCCGCCAGGGCGGCCGCCAGCGTCGCTCGCACGAATCGTCTGGTCTGACACACGTCCATGACTACGTGTATCGGTCTGTTGGCGGCAGTCTTTACCCCGGTCGTGGCCGCGGTGGTGGAGCCGCTAGCCCAGGCGCCGATGAGATCTGAGGTCGCACTTTCCCCAGGCCTCTTCGTTGCGCTCCAGGTCGGCTTGCGTCATCAGGCACCGCTCACTGGTTCCGGCCACCGTCTCGAAGTACATCGTC
>PLTW01000125.1:37814-66036 GCA_003164655.1 Actinomycetota bacterium | reverse complement strand
GACCACATGGGGGTCGCGCAGGCCGCGAAACGACGGTAGAATCATGAGCGGGTGGCAAGTGTCGCGCATCAGGTGCGGCAAATGTCGAGCGCGGCCACCCGTCGGCAGGTGGCGGGCCGGCCGCCACTGCACGTCCACCGAATCCGAGGTCCGCATGTTCGAAGTCCTGAGCAACGAGGAGATCGCTCCTCAGCTTCATCGTATGGTGATAGACGCACCGCGTGTGGCGCGCGCCCGCAAACCCGGGCAGTTCGTCATCGTCAGGGTCGGCGAGGGCGCCGAGCGCATTCCGCTGACCATCGCCGACGACGACCCCGCGGCGGGCACCATCACGCTCATCATCCAGGCAGTCGGCCTCAGCACGAAGAACATCGTCGCGGTGCCGGTCGGCGGCGCCCTGCGCGACGTCGCCGGGCCGCTCGGCCAGCCCACCCATATCGCCAACTTCGGCAGGGTCGTCTGCGTAGGCGGCGGCGCCGGCACGGCGGTGCTCTTCCCGCTGGCCAAGGCGCTGGCCGGGGCGGGCAACGACCTCACCACCATCATCGGCGGGCGCAGCGCGCCGTTCGTCGTGCTGCGCGACGAGCTCGGCGCCATCTCGAACGAGCTGATCTGCACGACCGAAGACGGCTCGCTCGGCGAGAAGGGCTTCGTCACCCAGCCGCTGGCGCGCATCCTCGACGGGAAGGACGGCGACCGGCCGCAGGCCGTCTATGCCATCGGTCCCGTCCCCATGATGAAAGCCGTGGCCGATCTCACGCGCAAGTACGGGGTCAAGACGATCGTCTCGCTGAACCCGCTCATGGTCGACGGCACCGGCATGTGCGGCGGCTGTCGCGTCACGGTCGGCGGCGAGACCAAGTTCGCCTGCGTGGACGGCCCCGAGTTCGACGGCCTGCTGGTCGACTTCGACGAGCTCGCCGGCCGCCAGGCCGCCTACCACGAGCTCGACGAGCACGGCTGCCGGATCGTGCCCAAGCTCGAAGAGGCTGAGCTGGGCCACAAGGCGCTGACGGCCAAGGAGCGCCTGCAGATCCCCCGCGTCGCCATGCTCGAGCAGGACGCCGAGCAGCGCAGCCACAACTTCACCGAGGTCAACCTTGGGCTCACGCCCGAGCTCGCCATCCTCGAGGCGCAGCGCTGCATCCAGTGCAAGAACCGACCCTGCATGAGCGGCTGCCCGGTCGAGGTGCGCATTCCCGAGTTTCTCGAGTGCGTCGCCGCCGACGACTTCGCCGGCGCGGCGCGCATCCTGCTCACCGACAACGCCCTGCCGGCGACCACCGGCCGGGTCTGCCCCCAGGAAGTGCAGTGCGAGGGTGTCTGCGTGCGCGGCAAGAAGGGCGATCCGGTGGCGATCGGCTGGCTCGAGCGCTACGTCGCCGACTGGGCGGCCGAGAACATGGAGTTCGAAGCCCCGCAGATCACACCGACGGGCAAGAAGGTGGCCGTCGTGGGCGCCGGCCCCGGCGGCCTTACCGTGGCCGGCGAGCTCGCCCGCCTGGGTCACGCGGTGCACGTCTTCGAGGCCCTGCACGACACCGGCGGCGTGCTGCGCTACGGCATCCCCGAGTTCCGTCTGCCTAAGCGCATCGTCGACAGCGAGGTCGAGAACCTGCGCCGCCTGGGCGTCGAGGTCGAGTGCAACGTGATCATCGGGCGCACGCTCACCGTCCAGGAGCTTATGGTCGACTTCGACGCCGTGTTCGTGGCCAACGGCGCCGGCCTGCCGATGTTCCTGAACATCCCGGGCGAGAACCTCAAGGGGGTCTACTCGGCCAACGAATACCTCACGCGCGTGAACCTCATGGGCGCCTACATGAACTACGACGGCGTCACGCCCATCGCCCGCGGCAAGCGCGTGCTGGTGTTCGGCGGCGGCAACGTGGCGATGGATGCCGTGCGCACGGCCCGGCGGCTGGGCGCCGACCACGCTGTCTGCGCCTACCGGCGCACCCGCGCCGAGATGCCGGCCCGGATCGAGGAGATCGTCCACGCCGAGCAGGAGGGCATCGACTTCCAGTTCCTGATGGCACCGCTCGAGATCCTGGCCGACGACCAGGGCTGGGTGCGGGCCGTGCGCATGCAGCGCATGGAGCTGGGCGAGCCCGACGATTCCGGCCGGCGTCGGCCGGTGCCGGTGCCCGGCAGCGAGTTCGAGGAGGAGTGCGACGTGGCCGTGATCGCCCTGGGCACGGTCGCCAACCCGCTGCTCACCAACGCGACGCCGGCGATCAAGCTCAACAGGTGGGGCAACATCGTCACCGACGACAGCCACGCGACTTCGATGCCGGGCGTGTTCGCCGGCGGCGACATCGTGCGCGGCGGGGCGACGGTCATTCTGGCGATGGGCGACGGCAAGGCCGCGGCGCGCTCAATCGACGCCTATCTGCGGGGCTAGCCGGCCACCTCAGCAAGCGCCCCGCGCCGGGCGGCGTCGGGCACGGCAAACGGGGGGTCACATGGCTCAGTCGGCGCATCTGTCACCCGCCTACGGCATCGACGAACGCGACCTGCGCCGCTATGCCGACCTCATCCTGCGTGGCGGCGTAAACCTCGAGCAGGGCCAGAAGGTCCTGATCACGGGCGACGTTGAGCACGCCTATCTGATCGCTGCCCTCGCCGAGCGTGCCTATGCCAACGGCGCCGGCCTGGCCGCGACCTTCTACTTCGACGACCGCGTGCTGGCCGCGCAGGCCGGCGGCGCGCCGACCGACGCCCTCGCCGCCGCCGTGCCCGACTGGTATGCGGCCGTGTTCCAGACCGTGATCGACGAACGCTGGGCGCGCATCAGGACTCTGGGCGACCCCCTCGACGACCCCTTCGCCGGCGTCCCGGTCGCGCGCGCGACGGCGCTGCAGACCGCGGTCTTTCTGCCGGCCTATCGCACGATCGAGGCGCGCATCAACTGGAACCTGTGCGCGTGCCCGACCCCGGCCTGGGCGCGGCGCATCTACGGCGTGCCCGACGTCGAGCGGCTGTGGCGCGACCTGCGCTTCGCGGTGCGCCTCGACGAGCCCGATCCGGTGGCTGCCTGGGACGCCCGCCGCGACGAGCTCGTCGCGCGGGCGAAAAGGCTCGACGAAGCGGGATTCGCCGGGCTGCGCTTTCGCGGCGGCGGCACCGACCTGTTCGTGCCGCTGCACCGCGACGCCCGCTGGCAGCCGGCCTGGCTGACCACGAGCTGGGGCCGGCGGTTCCTCTGCAACCTGCCCAGCGAGGAGATCTACGTAGCTCCCGACTTCAGGGGGGTGAGCGGTACGGCCGTTGCCACCCGCCCGGTCACCGTGAACGGCGTGCTCGTCTCGGGGCTGGTCGTGCGCTTCGAAGACGGGCGCGTCGTCGAGGTCGCCGCCGACAGCAACGCCGCCGCCGCCCGCGCCAGCATGAACGAAGACCGTGGCGCCGGCCGCCTGGGCGAGGTGGCGCTGGTCGATGCGTCGTCGCGGGTCGGGCGCCTGGGCATCGTCTTCAAGGAGACGCTGCTCGACGAAAACGCGGCCTGCCACATCGCCTGGGGCGCCGCCACCCACGACTCGTTTGCCGACGGGCTGCCCGACGACCCGGCCGCCCTCGAGGCGCGCGGCGTCAACGAGTCCGACGTACATCAGGACGTCATGATCGGCGGGCCCGACGTCGTCGTGTCGGGCGTGACTGCCGCCGGCGACGAGACGCCGGTCCTGGTCGGGGAGCGCTGGGAGATCTAGCCTGAGCGGGGGCGGCGNNCGGCTCGTCGGCTCGCCCGTCAGCCGGCCAACTCGCTCGCCGTGGCGTCGCCGCTCGCGCCCTGCTTGCGAAACTGCGTGCGGTGCAGCTCGGCGTACAGGCCGCCGCCGGCCAGCAGCTCGTCGTGGCGCCCGCTCTCGACGATGCGGCCGCCGCTGAGCACGAGGATCTGGTCGGCGTCGCGCACCGTCGAGAGCCGATGGGCGATGACCAGCGAGGTGCGGCCGGCAAGCGCCGCCTTGAGGGCCTGCTGCACGGCGCTCTCGGATTCGGAGTCGAGGTGCGCGGTGGCCTCGTCCAACACCACGATGTCGGGCGCCTTGAGCAGCAGCCGGGCGATCGCCAGGCGCTGCTTTTCGCCGCCGGACAGGCGGTAGCCACGGTCGCCGACGACGGTCTCGAGCCCGTCTGGCAGAGACTCGATCAGTTCCAGGATCTGAGCCGCCCGCAGGGCGTCGACGATCTCGTCGTCGCCGGCGTCGGGCTTGGCATAGAGCAGGTTGGCGCGGATCGTGTCGTGGAAAAGGTGGACGTCCTGGGTGACCATGCCGATCGAGTCGCGCAGCGAGTCGAAGGTCGCTTCGCGCACGTCGACGCCGTCGATGCGCACGGCGCCCGAACGCACGTCGTAGAGGCGCGGCACGAGCTGGCTCACGGTCGTCTTGCCGGCACCCGACGGGCCCACGAGGGCGACGAGCTGGCCGGGCTCGGCGGTGAAGCTGACGTCGCGCAGCACCTGCTGGCTGGGCGTGTCGTGCAGCACGGCCACCGACTCGAGTGAGGCCAGCGACACCTCGCTGCTCGTGGGGTAGGAGAAGCCGACGTGGTCGAACTCGATGCGCGCCGGGCCGCGCGGCAGGCTCGCGGCGCCGGGCTTCTCGGTGACCATCGGCGTCAGGTCGAGGACCTCGAAGACGCGGTCGAACGAGACGAGAGCCGTCATGAGGTCGACATTGATGTTGGAGAGCGCGGTGAGCGGCCCGTAGAGCCGGTTCAGGTAGGCCGTCAGGGCGACTACGGTGCCGACGTCGAGGGCGCCGTGCACCGCCAGCACGCCGCCCCAGCCGTAGACGACCGCGGTGGCCAGGGCCGCGGTGAGCAGCAGCGCGATGAAGAAGAAACGCGCGTAGATGGCCTGCACGATGTCGATGTCGCGCACCCGCGCCGCCTTGTCTTTGAAGGCGCGACTCTCGACGTCGGGGTGACCGAACAGCTTCACCAGCAGGGCGCCGGCGACGTTGAAGCGCTCGACCATGCCGTTGTTCATCTCGGCGGTGAGCTCGTAGCGCTCGCGCGTAATCGACTGCAGCCGGCGGCCCAGCCAGCGGGCCGGCAGCAGGAACAGCGGCAGCAGCACGAGCGCCACCAGGGTGAGCTGCCACGACAGCAGGAACATGATCACCAGCACGATGCCGACGCTGACGAGGTTGCCGATGACGCTCGAGAGCACGTCGGTGAAGGCCTCCTGGGCGCCCGTCACATCGTTGTTCAGGCGGCTGACCAGGGAGCCTGTCTGCGTGCGCGTAAAGAAGGCGAGGGGCATGCGCTGGACGTGATCGAAGACGCGGGTGCGCATGTCGTAGATGAGATTCTCGCCGACCCGCGCGCTGATGAAGCGCTCGACCAGGGTGAGCGCGGCGTCGGTGATCGCCAGAGCAGCGACCAGCAGGGCCAGCGCCACGATGAGGCCGGCGCGATGACCGAGGATGCCCTTGTTGATGATCTCGCGATAGATGAGGGGGTTGGCGGCGCTCACGACCGCGTCGATCACGACCAGCACGAGAAAGACGGCCAGCAGCCTCTTGTAGGGAGCGACGAAGGTGAGGATGCGGCGAGTCGTGCCCTTGGGCACCTTTTCGTGCTGGACCGACTGGTCGCGGCGCAGCGAGCGCAGCGCCGTAAAGCCGCCCGGACCCATCATGAGGACGTTCCTTGAGCGGCCGCCCTGGGGCCGCGCTCGTTCAACACGATGAGCAGTTCGAGGAGCCGCTCGCGCTGCGCCGCGTCGAGCCGCGCGAAGAGCGCCTCGGCGCTCGCCCGGCGCGCGCGGCCGAGTCGCGCCAGAAGGTCGTCGCCCAGGGTCGTGAGGCCGACCCGCACCGACCGGCGGTCGAGCGGGTCGGCCTGCCGGCTCACGAGCCCGGCCGCTTCGAGCGCGTCGACCATTGACGTGGCCGAGCGCGGTACGACCTCGAGGCGCGCCGCGAGCTCGCCCATGCGCACGGGCTCGTCGGCGCGCGCCAGCAGCCGCAGGGCGCGAGCCTGGCCGAAGGTGAGCCCGAGAGGCTCGAGCTCGCTGCGCGCAGCGCGCCGCAGACGCCACGAGGTGCAAGCCAGCAGCTCCGCGAGCTGCGCGACTTGGTCGCTCGCGCCCTTGTCGCTCGTGCCCTTGTCTGGTGGGTGGGGCTCGCCGCTTGCCGTCATGGCATCTCCTCGGACGATGACGTGGAGAAGAGGATAAATGAGTCTTCCACATAGTGAGACTGTACCAGTATATCCTCGGCACCGTGTCTGCGCTCGCGGGCGAGCGTCTCGCGGCTCGCTTACAGTTCGATGCTGCCGGGCGCCTGTCGCGGGTCGGCGAACCAGTCGCGCTGGTCGAAATCGCCGTCGGTGATGGCGTCGAGCGGCATCTTCATGTACCTGCCGCGCGCCTCGACCGCCACGACGCCGTCGTCGAGCACGATCTCGCCGGCGCCCTCGAACAGGCGCGGCGTGTCGCGGGTGATGCGGCCGAGCGCCCTGATCTCGCGGTCCAGCGGCAGCGGCTTGCGGAAGCGCACCGTCAGTTCGGCGGTGACGCCCCAGACGCCCGGGTGGGCGATCGTGATGGCCCGGCCGATCGTCTCGTCGAGGATCGCCGTGGAGATGCCGCCGTGCAGGCGGCCGGGGTAGCTCTGATGCTGCTCGCCGGGCCGAAAGACGCCGAGCAGCTCGCCGCCCTCGAGCTCGTAGAAGCAGCCGTGCAGTCCGGCGGGGTTCTCGGCCCCGCAGACGAGGCACATGCGGCTGATGTTCTGGGCGCCGCCCACCTTGCGTTTCAACGTCCGCTCCTCTCCAGCTCGACGGTCGGCTCATCATAAGTCAGAGGCCCCGTGGGTGCGCACCCGTGCCTGGCAGATGAGGTCGCGGCCGCGACCCGTGTGGTTCTGTGCGTTTTGGGGCACTATTGCCGCCATCGAACCCATCACGTGCGAGCCAAGGAGTGACTCATGGATGCACGTACTCGTGCAGGAGAGGGCTGGATCGCCTTCTCGGTGGCGGTGCTGCTCATCGGCGGCGCCTTTGCCATCATCGACGGCCTCGTGGCCGTGTACCGGTCGCGCTTCTTCTCGTCCAGCGCGGTCTATGTCTTCAGCGACCTGCGCACCTGGGGCTGGATCGTCTTCGGTCTCGGTGTCGCCGCAGTTGTGTCGGCGCTGGCCGTGGCCAGCGGCCGCGGCTGGGCCCGCTGGCTGGGGATCGGCGTCGCCGGCCTGAACGCGGTCGCCCAGCTGATGTTCGCCCAGGCGTATCCACTCTGGTCGCTGATGATCGTGGCGATCGACGTCCTGGTCATCTACGGTCTGACCGCCTACGGCGACCGTGCCGTCGCCCAGCAGGCCACGGCCTTTCAGGAGAGCAGCGGCGCGAGCCCGGAGACCATCCGCCGCGGCGAGACGGTCACCGACACCGCCGACAGGGAGTCGCGCGCGGCCTGAGCGGGCGGCGCGGCGAGCGGGACACGGCGNNCGGCGACAAGCCGCGCCCCGCCGCGCCTGGGCCACCGTCGGGTCCCGGTCTCTCAGGTCTGGCGCGAGCTCAGGAACCCCTGCACGGCAAGCGCCAGCGCCAACAGAAACAGGGCGACCGACAGGCCGCGCATCAGGTAGGCGATAGGGTCGGTCCAGCGCAGCAGTCCGAGCTCGCCGAGGACGTTGTGCCAGTCGTGCCCCGACCCCGAGCCGTCGTCGTTGAACAGCGGCAGGACCATGCGCGTGGCGTCGTAGACGTAGACCGAGACATTGTTCAGCGACTCGGCCGCCCAGGCGATGGTGACGATCACCGCCAGCCGGTCGCCGCGCCGCCAGAAGTAGGCGCAGGCGACGAGCGGCAGCGCTACCTGCATGAACGAGCCGGCGAACTGCTCCCAGATCGTCGGTGACCAGAAGAACACCAGGTGGCCGAACTCGTGCACGCCCAGGTCGGCGCCCGAGAGGATGGGGATCCAGCCGTTGCGCGTGTAGGTGAGCCACGCCAGGGTCGCGATCACGGCGGCCGCGGCCAGCCACTGGATCGTGGTGGCCCACAGCCCGGTCGAGCGGCTGCCGCCGGCGCTGCCAAAGACGGAGCGCCCGCCCTCCGCGGCCCGCAGCGCCTCGGCCCAGGCGTCGATGTCGGGCCGCGCCGCGGGGCGCTCGTTCGTGTCGCCGATGATGCCCATGCAGGGCTTCATCGGCGCCGGTGAGCGCGTTCTGCAGTCAGGCCGCCTGTCCGAGCCTTGCGTCGGTGGCCGGAAAACCGAGCGTCGTGCGCACCGTGCCGTCGTGCTCGACGATGAGGGCGCTGTAGCCGCGCAGCCCGGCGATGCGCGCCAGGGCCTTGCCGCCCGAGGCCAGCAGGCCGGTCGCCAGGGCATCGGCGAAGGCCAGGTCCGGGCCCACGACGGTCGCCGCCAGAAGGGTCTGCGCGGGGCCGCCGGCGCTGGGGTCGACAACGTGCGGCCCACGCTCGTAGTTGCCCGACGTCGCCACCGTGCGGTCGTGGCCGCCCAGGGTCACGACCGTGAGCAGCCGGTCGGCGGCCAGCGGATGGCGGATGCCTATGCGCCACTGCTGCCCCGGTTGCGGCTCGCCGAACACGGCGATATCGCCGCCGGCGTTCACCATGGCGGCCGCGGCGCCCGACTTGCGCAACTCGGCCAGCGCCAGCTCCGCCGCCCAGCCCTTGACCAGACCGGTCGGGTCGACGCCGCCGGGCAGCCGCCACGGGTCGAACCAGCCGCCCGAAGCCGCGCGCGCCCGGCGGCACAGCTCGAGCACCCAGGCCACCTCGGGCGGCGCGGCGGCGAGCTCTATCTCGCCGCGCCGCAGGCGGCTCACGGGGCTGTCGGGCTGCCAGGTGCTGAAGACCTGGTCGACGTGGTGCAGGACGGCGAGCGCGCGGTCTACGGCGGCGCCTGTCTCAGTTGTCGTTTCCGCCGCCGTCGCCGCCGCCTCCCGAATTGTTAAGGACGCCACCGTTCCCATTACCGGTTCCGAGAGCTGCATTGGTTCCTCCTGTCGCGGCGATCTTGTCGAGTGCGGCCTGCAGCGATGTGGCGTAGGCCTGGCTTGTGTAGGTGGCGCCGGAGACGGCCTGGATGGGGCCGCCGTTGGCGGCCATGGTCTCCTGGATGAGCTGCGGAACGACGCTGCCGGTGATCTGCGCCGACTGCGGCCCGTGCACGGTCAGCTTGGCCAGGCCGACGTTGGTGATCTTGCCGTTCTGGGCGCTCACGCGGACCTGGATGTCGCCGAGCCCGCCCGCCAGGGTCTGGTCGGTGCCGACCGCGCTCACGCCGGCGCCCACGCCGGCCGTTGCGCCGACCTTCACGCTGGCCGGCAGGGTCGCCGTGCCGCCGCTGGGGTGGTAGCCGAGAATGACGCCGAGGCCCACGGCGGTGGCCACTATGGCCGCCGCGGGAGCTGCTTTCGACCGTCTCATGATCGTCCCTCCGCAGGTTGAGTGATGGCGCCGCGAGAGGCGCGCGAGGCCGCGCTTGCGGTGTGCAGGGGCATGGTCACGTCTCCTCTCTAGAACGCGAAGTCTTCGTGATGGATACGGTCGTCGGGCACGCCGAGCGCGCGCGCCTGGCCGATGAGCTGGTCCATGAATCCGCTCGGGCCGCAGACATAGAGGTCGCGGCCGGCGATGTCGGGCACCAGACGGCGCAGATGGCCGGCGTCGAGCGGCCTATGCGCGCGCGACCCCACGATCTCGTGCAGCCGTCCGCCGCGCTCGCTCACGAGCCGCTTGATCTCGTCGCGCAAAATGAGGTCGCGGGCACTGGAGCCGCGCAGAATGACGACCACATCGACGCGCCACGGCAGGTCTTCGAGCAGCGCCCGCACTGGGGTCACGCCGACCCCGGCGCCGACCAGCAGCACACGGTCGGTCTCACGGGCGTGACGGGTAAAGGCGCCGTAGGGTCCTTCGATGGCCACGCGCGTGCCCGGGCGCAGCCGGGCGAGCGCCGAGCTGTGCTCGCCGGCCGCCTTCACCGTGATCCGCATCTCGTTGCCGCCCGGCAGCGCCGAGAGCGAGTAAGGATGGCCGCGCCACCACATGCCGCGCGTGAGAAAGCGGAAGTTCAGAAACTGGCCGCCGGTGACCGGCAGCCGCTCGAGGCGATGGCCGCGCACGACGACCGACACGACGCCCGGCGACTCCTGCTCGACACGGGCCACGCGCAGCCGGTGACCGAAGCTTCGCACGAGGGGCAGGCCCAGGCGATACGAGAGCACGACGCCGGCGGTCAGCAGCCAGAGGCTGATCCAGTAGGCGCGCGCCAGCGGGTGACCGATGAACGCCGTGCCGGTGGCGAACTGGTGCGAGAAGGCGATGGCCGCCGCCAGATAGGTGTAGAGGTGGACCGTCCACCAGGTCTCGGGGCGCAGGTGCTTGCGCACGTTGCCGTACGAGGTGACGCCGGCCAGCACGATCAGGCCCAGACCGACCACGGCGCCGAGCATGCCCGGGAAGTGGGTGATCAGCAGGGCGAGCTCGTGCGCCAGGCCGGTCCGCAGGCCCTGCGCGTAGCCCAGGGTGATGAACAGCCCGTGGGCGACGAGCAGGCCGATGACCCAGGGTCCGAGACGCCGATGATAGGCCACGAGCCTGTCCTGGCCGACGGCCCGTTCGACCGCCGGTATGCGGCCGACGAGCAGCACCGTGACCAGGAGCAGGTAGGCGCCGAGCAGACCGGTCACCCGGCCGATGGCGGTCGCCAAGCCTCCCGGCGCGATCAGCTCGTGCGGCGTGATGGTGGGCGCCACCAGCGCCACGGTGACGATCGCGCCGAACCAGGCGAGGACGGCAGAGAGGCTCGCCCAGGCCTTGCTCGGCCGCGGCAGAGCGCGGGCGCGCGCAGCGGAGCGAGCGCCCGGCCGCGCCCTGCCGGGCTCGTCGGCGACTTCGATCGCGCCCGTGTCCCAGTCGTTGCTCACGGTCTCAGACCTCCCGCGCGCGAAAGCCCTGTATCGCTTCGCGCGGCTCGCCTTTCTGAAAGTGCTCTACTTGTGTTGCGTGCTTTCTCGTAGATCGCCCGCGAACATGAAGGCCGCGTGAAGAAACGCTGTGGCGGACCTGAGAATCGTGCCGGTGGGTGAGATCCGCGGGCGCGCGCTGCGCTGCGGTGGGGCCGGTCGGTGACGAGCTGGCCTTGACTCGGGCGGCCGGCGACGCCCTTGCCTGTGATATCATCAGCGCTGGCTGGACCTTGGCTTTTTCGCTTCTTCGTTTTCAAGTCTCAGAAACGATGAAGGAGCTTCAAGAGATGGCATTGCGGTCGTTCGTCGAGTTCGAGATCGGCTGAGGCAGGGGGGGCTGCCGTGGCCGCGGCTCGCTCTAGGCTACGGTCCGCCGCCGGCCCGGCGGCGCCCGACCCGTGGCCGACCATCATGCGCGAGTTCGAGGGCCGCCCCGCCGACCTCGTACCGGTGCTGCAGCGCACACAGGAGGCCTTCGGTTACCTGTCGCCCGACTCGGTGCGCCGCGTCGCTCGCTGGCTCAAGCTCTCCGAAAGCGACGTCTTCGGCGTCGCCACCTTCTATGCCCAGTTTCGCTTCAGCCCGCCCGGCCGCCACCGGCTACGCGTGTGCCTGGGTACCGCCTGCCACGTCAAGGGCGGCGTACAGATGCTGGAGACCCTCGAGCGCCGGCTGGCGGTGGAAGCGGGGCAGACCACGCCCGACGGCGAGTACGACCTCGAGCGCGTCGTGTGTCTGGGGTGCTGCGCTCTTGCCCCGGTGGTGACCGTGGACGACGCGATCTACGGGCAGATGAGCGTACTGCGGCTGCAAGGACTGCTCGATGAGCACGCGCACGCTTGAGCGCCGCCGCCGGCGCGCCGCGACGCGCTGGGCGGCCCTGGCTGCGAGTCCGCGGCCCGTCGTCTACATCGGCATGGGGTCGTGCGGCCTCGCCGCCGGAGCCGCCGCGGTGCTGGCCGCGGTGCGCGCTCACCTGGCCGAGCGCGCCATCGACGCCGAGATCGTCTCGGTCGGCTGCATCGGACCGTGCTACCTGGAGCCCATCTTCGACGTCCAGCTGCCCGGCAGGCCACGTGTGAGCTACTCGAACATGACCGCCGAGCTGGCCGTGAAGACGCTCGACGCCCTGCTGGCCGGCGAGGCGCCCCGGCGGCATCTGATCGGACGCTTCGACGCCGCCGACGGCGACGGACACTTCGCGCCCGGCGACGCCGACCTTGCCGGCCTGCCCCGTTTTCTCGATCACGCCATGCTCAGACATCAGACCCGCATCGTGCTGCGCAACTGCGGCGTCATCGACCCCGAGCAGCTCGACCACTATCTCGCCCGGGGCGGTTACCGGGCCTTCGAAAGCTGCCTCGAGATGCCCTGGAGCGACGTCATCGAGACGGTCAAAGCCTCGGGCCTGCGCGGGCGCGGCGGCGCCGGCTTTCCCACCTGGTTGAAGTGGTCGAAGTGCCGCGAGATCGACAACGACGCGCGCAACCTCATCTGCAACGCCGACGAGGGCGACCCCGGCGCCTTCATGAACCGCTCGCTGATCGAGGGCGACCCGCACGCCCTGCTCGAGGGCATGCTGATCGCCGCATATGCGATCGGCGCGGCGCACGGCTACATCTACATCAGGGCGGAGTATCCGCTGGCCGTCCGCCGTCTGCGTTCGGCCATCGCGGCCATGAGTAAGCTCGGCCTGCTCGGCGAGCACATCCTGGGCTCCGACTTCTCGTTCGACATCACGCTCAAAGAGGGCGCGGGGGCTTTCGTCTGCGGTGAGGAGACCGCCCTGATCGCCAGCATCGAGGGCCGCCGCGGCATGCCGCGCACGCGACCGCCGTACCCGGCGGTCTCGGGCCTGTGGGGCCGGCCCACGATCATCGACAACGTTGAGACGCTGGCCACGCTGCCGGCCATCATCGGCGGCGGCGCCGAGTGGTATGCGTCCCACGGCACCGAGGCCTCGAAAGGCACCAAGACCTTCGCCCTGGTGGGCAAGGTGCGGCGCACCGGGCTCATCGAGGTGCCGTTCGGCACCACGTTGCGCACGGTGATCTACGACATCGGCGGTGGGCTCACCAAGGACTTCAAGGCGGTGCAGACCGGCGGACCCTCGGGCGGCTGCCTGAGCGAGGAGTTCCTGGACACGCCGATCGAGTACGAGAACCTCGCGGCGGCGGGTTCGATCATGGGCTCGGGGGGGCTCATCGTGCTCGACCGCGACACCTGCATCGTCGACACGGCGCGCTACTTCCTGAGCTTCACGCAGGCCGAGTCGTGCGGCAAGTGCGTGCCCTGCCGGGTGGGCACCGGGCACCTGGTGGGCATCCTCGACGCCATCTGCGAGGGCCGCGGCGAGCTCGCCGACCTCGAACGTCTCGAGCGCCTCGCCCGGGTGATCAAGGCCAGCTCCCTGTGCGGCCTCGGCCAGACGGCGCCCAACCCCGTTCTGTCGTCGCTCAAGTACTTTCGCGAGGAGTTCGTCGAGCACATCGTCGACAAGCGCTGCCGGGCGGCGGTCTGCCGCGATCTCGTCGTCTATCGTGTTCTGCCCGAGCGCTGCACCGGCTGCGAACGCTGCGTCGCGGTCTGTCCGACCGGCGCCATCACGGGCCCGCGCTCCGAGCCTCACAACCTCGACCCCGAAAAGTGCATCAAGTGCCGCTCGTGCTACGAGGTCTGCCGTTTCGACGCCATCGCTGGCGACGCCATCGTGATCGAATCGAGGGGGCAGAGTGACGCTTGAGCCCCTCACGCGTCTCGACGCTCCCGCGCTGAGCCTCGAAATCGATCACCAGGCGGTCTCCGTCCCGGCGGGGACGACCGTGCTGCGCGCCGCCGAGCTCGCCGGGGTCTACGTGCCCTCGCTATGCTCTCACAAGGAGCTCTCGCCGTTCGGCGGCTGCCGCCTGTGCACGGTCGAGATCGAGGGCGCGCGGGGGTATCCCCTGGCCTGCAGCACGCTCGTCGCCGACGGCATGGAGGTGACCACCGACACGGTCGCCCTGCGCGAGATGCGCCAGGAGATCCTGCGGCTGATCCTCTCCGAGCATCCGTCGAGCTGCCTGCTGTGCGGCGAGTCCGACGACTGCCGGCGGAGCCTGAGTACGATCCGCAAGGCCGGCGTCTCGACCGGCTGCCGAAGCTGTCCGAACGACGGCGACTGCGAGCTGCAGCAGGTCGTGGAACGGGTCGGTATCAGCGAGATCGGCTACCCGGTCGCCTACCGCGGGCTCGAAGCCGAACACGACGATCCCTTCTACGACCGCGACTACAACCTCTGCATCCTCTGCGGGCGCTGCGTTCGCATGTGCCACGAGGTGCGCGGCGCCTCGGTGCTGTCGTTTAAGTATCGCGGTCCGCGGACGCTCATCGGTCCTGCCTTCGGCACGTCGCATCTGATGGCCGGCTGCGAGTTCTGCGGCGCCTGCGTGTCGGTGTGTCCCACCGGCACACTGGCCGACAAGGTCTCCAAGTGGGACGGCGTACCCGATGGCCTCGAGACCTCGACCTGCCCGTTCTGCAGCCTCGGTTGCCGGGTCGAGCTGGCCCACAAGGATGGCGCGCTGTCGTCGGTGCGTGCCGGCCACGATGTCGAGCTGAACGACGGGCAGCTTTGCGTGCGCGGCCGGTTCTGCCTGCCGGAGGCCACCCATCATCACTCGCGGGCGCGTCAGCCGATGCTGCGCAAGGGCGCCTACTTCAGGGTGGCAAGCTGGGACGAGACGCTCGACGAGGTGGCGGCCCGGCTGTCGGGCGTCGCCCCCGACGACGTGCTGATGCTCGTCTCGGGCGATCTTGCCAACGAGGGACTCTACGCAGCCCAGCGCTTCGCGCGCGTGGGCCTGGACGGCGCCGGCGTCGACTCGACGGCGCGCGACCGCCTGCCCGGGGGGCCGGTCTTCTGGTCGCGCCTGTTCGCGCTGCCGATCTCGCTCGAGGCGCTGGCCGCCGCCGATACGGTGATCGTGGCCGGCCTCGACACGCGCTTCTCGTTCTCGGTGGCCGGCGTGCAGGTGCGACGCGCCTTGCGCCGCGGCGGCCGGCTGGTGGTCGTCGACGCTCGCGAATCGAACCTTGCTCGCCTGGCCGACCGCTGGCTGCGGGCGCGTCCCGGCGACGAGGCGCGTGAGCTTGCCGGTCTGCTGGCCGACGTGCGCGCCGGCGGTGAGGGTGCGGCCGGCGCCGAGGCGGTCGGCGGCGCGGCGGTCGGCGGCGAGGCCGGCGGCGGCACCCTGGCCATCGTCATCGGGCCGCGTGTCTTCGACTGTCCCGGCGCCGGCGAGCTGCTGCCCGAGCTCGAAGCGCTGGCCACCCGGCAAGGCGTGTCCATCCTGCCGCTTGCCCACGGCGCCAACGTGCGGGGCGCGCTGGAGCTCGGGGCGCTGGCCGGGGTGCTGCCCGGTCCGCGGCCGGCCACCGGCGGAGCCCTCGACCTCGCCCGGCTGCGGGCCGGTCACTTGCCCAAAGTGCTCTACCTCGTCGGCGAGTCGCCGTTTGCGACGCGGCCCGACTGCGAGCTCGTGATCGCCCAGGACCTCTATCTGCCACCCTTCGAGGTCGACGCCTTTCTGCCGGCGGCGTCGTTCGTCGAGGCCGAAGGCACGCTCACCAGCATCGAGGGCCGGGTCCAGGAGTTGCGCCGGGTCGAGCACCTGGCGGCCGGCGCCGTGCACGGCCGCGCCTTGCCCGACTGGCAGATCTTCTCCGACCTGGCCGGCCGGCTGGGTCGCCCCGACCTGCAGTATGGCGACGACGCCGCCGTGCGCGCCGCGATCCGCGCCGAGGCGCCCGGCTTTGCCGCCGAGGGCGACCGGCGCCGGCGGGCGATGACGCCGCTCGCCGCGGGCACCGCACCGGTGAGCGCCGCGGCGGCCGGCGGTCGGCCCCAGGATGGCGGTAGCTCGGTCGAGGCGGACGACGGGCCCGTGGGTCGCGGTCGTTTCGTGCTGGTCAGCGAACACTCCCTGCTGCGCCATCGTGGCATCGATCTCGCTGCCGTGGTCGAGGGGCTCGGCGAGCTGCACCTCGAGGAGGGAGTGGCGCTGAATCCCGACGATCTGGCGCGCCTGGGGGTCGAGCCGGGCGGCGTGGTGACGGTCGGTCTGGGCGGCAGCGATCTCGTGCGCGTCGCTCGCCCCGACTCCGACTGTCCGCGCGGCGCGGCCTACCTGGTGCGCGACGAGGCCTGGGTGGGCCCGTCGCGACCGGTGCGCGTGTCCATTCGAGCCGGCGACCGGTCGCGCGCCGCGCGACCGGCGCGGCGAGCGCCGGTCGCCGCGGCTGGTCCGCGGGCCGGCGACCAAGGAGGCGGCCATGGTAACGATCGTTGAGCGCCGCATGATCGTGCCCAACGTGCACCTCCTCACGGTCGCGGCGCCCGAGGTGGCCGAATCGGCGCGGCCCGGCAACTTCATCATCCTGCGCCCCGACGAGCAGGGCGAGCGCATCCCGCTCACGATCGCCGACTGGGACACCGCGGCCGGCACCGTGTCCTCGATCTTCGTGCAGGTCGGAGCCTCGACCGCCAAGCTCGCGCGCCTCAAGGCCGGCGACACCATCCCCTCGTACGCCGGGCCGCTGGGCAACGAAACCGAGATCGCGAACTTTGGGACGGTGCTGCTGATCGGCGGCTGCTACGGTCTGGGGAGTCTTTATCCCATCGCCCGCGCCCTCACAGCGGCGGGCAACAAGGTCTACGCCATGATCGAGGCGCGCAGCTCGTACCTGCTGTACTGGCAGGAGCGCCTGGCGGCGGTCGTCGAACGGCTGATCGTCGTCACTCGCGACGGCAGCCGTGGCTACAAGGGGCACGTCACGCGCCTGTCCGAGATCCTTGCCCTCGAAAAGATCTCACCCGACCGCGTCATCGCCCACGGCTGCACCTTTCAGATGATGACCGTCGCCAAAGAGACGAAACCGCTGGGCATAAAGACGATCGTCAGCATGAACCCGATCATGATCGACGGTACCGGCATGTGCGGGGTCTGCCGCCTGACGGTGGCCGGCCAGACCAAGTTCGCCTGCGTCGACGGTCCCGAGTTCGACGGCCACGAGGTCGACTGGGAGGAGTTCTTCGCGCGGCGCGAGGGCTATAGCGCCGAGGAGAACGAGCCTCTCCACCGCAGCGGCTGCGCCTCGCACTTCTGATGGCCGGCCGGCTCGACAGACGCAGCGCAGGCCCTGAGCGACGCCCGGCTGCGACGAGCGCCAAGGCGCCGCGGCCGACAGGCGGCGAGACGGGAGATGGACGGACGGTGAGCGGGCGGTGAGCAAGGTCGACCTGGTGCGACGGCCAATGCCCAAGCAGGAGCCGGCCGAGCGCGTGCGCAACTTCGACGAGGTGGCCCTGGGCTACCCGGCCGAGCTCGCCCGCGAAGAGGCCGCGCGCTGCCTGACCTGCAAGAAACCGGGCTGCGTCGACGGCTGCCCGGTCGGCATCGACATCCCCGGCTTTCTGGGCAGCGTCGCCGCGGGCGACTTTGGCGCCGCCATCCGCACGGTCAAGCAGACCAACGCGCTGCCGGCGGTCTGCGGGCGGGTGTGCCCGCAGGAGGAGCAGTGCGAGCGCAACTGCGTGCTGGGCAAGAAGGGCGACCCGCTGGCCATCGGCCGCCTCGAGCGCTTCGTGGCCGACCGCGAAGCCCAGGAGGGGCCGGGCCAGCCTCCGCCGCTGCCGCCGCCGAACGGTCGCGCCATCGCGGTGGTGGGCTCCGGTCCGGCCGGCATCACGGTGGCGGCCGATCTGGCGCTGCGCGGCTACGCCGTCACCATGTTCGAGGCTCTGCACGAGGCCGGCGGAGTGCTCACCTACGGCATCCCCGAGTTCCGTCTGCCCAAGGCCATCGTGCGCCGCGAAGTCGACTACGTGCGCAGTCTCGGTGTCGAGCTGCGGCTCGACTTCGTGGTCGGCAAGACGCGCACCATCGAGCGCCTGCAGGAATCGTTCGACGCGATCTTCGTCGGCGCCGGCGCCGGCCTGCCGTGGTTTCTCGAGATCCCGGGCGAGAACTTAAACGGCGTCTACTCGGCCAACGAGTATCTGACACGCTGCAACCTCATGCGCGGCTTTCGCTTTCCGGCCTTCGACACACCGCTCAAGCGTTCGGCGCGGGTGGCCGTGTTCGGCGGCGGCAACGTGGCCATGGATTCGGCGCGCACCGCCCTGCGGCTCGGCGCCGACGAGGTGCACATCGTCTACCGGCGCAGCAAGGCCGAGCTGCCGGCGCGCGCCGAAGAGGCCGAGAACGCCGAAGAAGAAGGTGTCATCTTCGACTACCTCACACTGCCCGTGCGCCTTATCGGCGAGCGCGGCTGGCTCACCGGCATCGAGTGCCGGCGCATGGAGCTCGGCGAGCCCGACGCCTCGGGCCGCCGCCGGCCGGTCGAGATCCCGGGCTCCGAGTTTGTCATGGCCATGGACGCCTCGGTGTGCGCCATCGGCAACAGTCCCAACCCGCTGATCCCCATGACCACGCCGGGGCTCGAGGTGGGCAAGAGGGGCAATATCGTGGCCGACGACGACACCGGCCGCACCTCACGCGAACGCGTCTGGGCCGGCGGTGACGTGGTCACCGGCGCGGCCACGGTGATCAGCGCCATGGGAGCGGGCCGCCGCGCGGCCCGCTCGATCCACGAAGCCCTGTCCGGCCAGGCCGCGCCGTAGCGCTCCTCGTCGGCCGCGGTCGCCCCGGCTGGCTCAGGCCGGTTTGAGACGGGCGACGACCTCGGCGCTGGTGACGATCTCGGCAAAGCCCGCGCCCAGCGCGGTCGTCGTGGCGGCCAGCACCACGTCGTGGGGTACGGGCCTGCCCTGCGGGTCTTCGAGGTCGGGGCCCTCGTTGGCGTCGGCTACGAACAGCACCTCGTAGTCGCGGCCGTGGGCGTCGCGGGCGGTCGTCTCGCAACAGAAGCTCGTCATGAGGCCGCACACTACGACCGCCCGCACCCCCGCCGTGCGCAGGATCGCCTCGAGGTCGGTACCCAGAAAGCTGCTGTAGCGGCGCTTCACGACGACCACGTCGGCGGGCCGCGCGTGCAGCTCGGGAATGAGCTCGACACGCGGCGTGCCGGCCACGAACGAGTCCTCCTCGTCGGGCGCCGAGAAGTCGCCCATGCGGCCGGCGTCGCTGCCGTCGGCGCGGTGCTCGTGCCTCATGAATACGATCGGCAGCCCGTGAGCGCGGAAGGCGTCGATCAGCAGGTTGACGTTGGTCACGATGTCGGCGGCGTGCTCGACGAACGCCGGGCCCTCGGGGTCGAAGTACTCGCGCTGGACGTCGACGACCAGCAGCGCCGTGCGCCCGTGGGCGAGGTCGTAGATCACGGCGCTACCGCTTGATGAGGATGATGTCGTCGCCGAGCTTCGAGACGCGCACCGTTTCACGCACGCCCGCCGACCGTATCGCTTTGGCGAGAGCCGAACGCACCGTCTCAGGCTTGCGTCCGATCTTGGCCACGTCAACGTCCATGGCCGCTTCACCGGCGTCGACGAACGCCTTGACGAGGTCGGGATAGAACGTCGACGCGCGCCGGCCCCTGCGCGACACCAGTGTGGCCGGGTCTCTCGGCTTGAGATAGTCGGCGGGATTCAGCTTCTGTCTGGGCATGCGATCCTCCGCTGAGGGGAATTGAGTCTGCCTTTCGTGTCCAGCATAACTCTCTGCCGCGAACTGCCGGCCGTTATTGACGGCACGAACGCCGTGAAGGCGACCAGCCTGCCTGCTCAGGCACCGGCTTGGCGCGGCCCCCGGGCGAGCATACTCTGTCCTATACTGGGGGAGGCGTGCTCGATCATCCTGACATCGGCATCTCGACCGGCGCCTACGCGGAGCTGCCGCTCGCCGCCGCTCTGGCGCGCATCGCCGAGCTGGCGCCGGCGGCCGAGATCTTCTCGTATGGGAGCCATTCGCTGCTCAAGCCGGGCAACGCGCTGGCCGCGGCCACGAGCGGTCTGCCCTTCAGCGTGCACGGACCGTTCACGCATTTCGAGTTCGCCACCACCTCCGGCAGCAAGCATCGCGCCGCGGTCGATCTGCACCGGCGTCACATGGAGGCGGCCGCCGAGCTCGGCGCCTTTCTGTACATCGTGCATCCCGACCTGCACCGCCGTCCGCGGGCCTGGAACGCCAAGGTAGTCGCCGCTCTGGAGCGTTCGTTCGAGGAGCTCCGCGTTCTGCAGGACGAGCTCGGCCTCGCTGTGGCCGTCGAGAACATGCCGCTGACCAGGCACTCGCACTTCACGGCCCCCGGCGACCTCGACCTGAGGGGCCTCGGCCTGGTCCTGGATACCGGCCATGCCGCTCTTACCGGCACGCTCGCCGAGTGGCTCGACGACCCGCAGGCCCGCCTGCGGCACGTGCATCTCCACGACAACGGCGGTCGCGGCGACGGCGACCGGCACCAGCCCGTCGGCAGCGGCGTGGTCGACGCGGGCCCAGTGCTGGCCGCGGCGCGCGCCGTCGGCGCCACCATCGCCCTCGAGCTGACCAACGAGGCCGACGTGCTCACCAGCCTCGAGTACCTGCGCGCCCACGATCTATTGTCGTTGCGCATCCGGTAGACTGACCGCCGCCATGACTCCTCGCGACAAGCGCCGCCCGACGACCTCACCGGCGCCCACCACTGCCGAGCAGCTCAAGGAGCGCATCGGGTTCCTGTCGGATCTCGCGCCCTTCAGCGGGCTGAGCAAGCTCGAGCTCGAACGGGTGGCGCGCGCGATCGTCGAGCGCGCTGTGGCCGCCGGCGAGGCGGTGCTCGTCGAAAGCGGCGTCCCGGGCACCGAGCTCTTCGTCGTGCGCAACGGCACGCTCGAGCTCGTCCACAAAGATGCCGTGGTCGCCCTGATCAGCCGCGGCGAGGTGTTCGGTCACCCGACGCTGCTCACCGGTCTGCCGCCCGAGTTCACCACGCGGGCGAGCGTCGACTCGAAGCTCTACTGTATCCCCAAAGACTTGGCGATCGGCCTTCTGAGCCACCCCGAAGGGCTGATGTGGCTGGCGGGCAACCAGCGCGAGCGACTCATTCAGGCCGCGCGGACCATGCGCTCCCTGCCCGACGTGCGCAACCGGCCGGTCACCTCTCTGGTGCGCAGCGCGCCGCTGTTCTGCGAGCCCGACACGCCGATCCGCGAAGCCGCCAGGCTGCTGGCCGACGCGGGGCGCAGCGCGCTGCTGGTGCGGCTGCGCGACGGCCTGGGCATCGTCACCGACGTCGACTTTCGCGACAAGGTCGTCCTCTCCGGCGTGTCGCGCGAAGCCCCCGTGTCGAGCATCATGACGACGCCCGTCCACACCATCGCCGCCGAGGTGCTGGCCCCCGAGGCGAGCATCGCCATGATGGCCTCCGGGGTGAACCACCTGCCGGTGCTCGACGCCGAAGGCGCGGTGATCGGCATACTGTCGGCCAGCAACCTCATGACGCTCGACGCGCGCAGCCCGTTCGCCTTGCGCCGCTCGCTGCAGACGGCGGCCAGCCAGGACGACATGGCGCGCGCCGCCGCCGATGTGCCGCACCTGTTCGTCGACCTGCTCGACGCCCACCTCGACGCGGCCGCGCTCATGCGGGTCCTGACCGTGCTTTCCGACGCGATGACCGCACGCCTGCTCGAGCTGGCCATCGCGCGCTACGGCCGGCCGCCGGTGCCTTTTGCCTGGCTGGCCTTCGGCAGCGGTGCGCGCAGCGAGCTCACCATGGCCTCAGATCAGGACAACGGGCTGGCCTACGCCGACACCGACGACCCCGCGGTCGACGAGTTCTTCCGGCTCGTGGCCGAAGACGTCAACGAGGGCCTGAGGCGCTGCGGCTTTGCGCTCGACCCCCACAGCGTGCTGGCGCGCTATCGCGAGTGGCGCATGTCGCTGTCCGCCTGGAAGGCGGTGTTCGCCGACTGCCTCGAGGGCAGAGATCTGGAGCGTCTCGCCCGGGCCAGCGTCGCCTTCGACTTTCGCCAGGTGGCCGGCGAGCTGTACATCGACCTGGCCCTGACCGAGATCATGCGCGAGGCGCCCGCCCACAAGGCTTTCATGCGCGGTCTGGCGCAGCTCGGCACGCGCACCCGGCTGCCGCTGGGCTTTCGCCAGCGGCTCGAGGGCAGCTTCGACATCAAAAAGCACGCCCTGGTCCCCATTCAGAACCTCGCCCGCTATTACGCCTTTCAGCGGGGGATCACCGCGCATTCGACCGTCGAGCGCCTGATCGCGGTGCGCGAGACAGACGGCGAAGAGACCGTGGCGGAGCGCTCTTTGCGCGAGGCCTACATGAGCATCGCCCACCTGCAGCTGCGCCATCATGCCAACGCCATCCGTCGCGGTGGGCCGCTCGACAACATCATCGACGTGACGACGCTGCGCCCGCTGACCAAGGTGACCCTGCAGGAGGCCATGCGCGAGGTCGCCGCGGTGCAGAGCCGGTTCCCGCGCCTGGCGGCGGCGCTGCGCTAGAGCCGGTTCGCGCGCCTGGCGGCGGCGCTGCGCTAGAGCGCGGCCAAGCGTTCGCTGCCGACGGCCGCCTTTCGCGCCACGACCAGCCAGGCGCAGCCATTCATCACTTCGTGCTCGGTCGCGTCGCTCACGCCGTCGGGCAGCGGCGGCACCGGCTCGGCGAACCCGGGGTTTATGCGCTGCAGGGCGCGCCTGCGCCAGCCGGTCGGCGCGCCGGCGCCGAAGCCCTCGTCGCCCCAGGCCACCAAGGCGCCCGGTTTGGCCACCCTGACGAACTCGTCCAGGGCGCGTCCGGGCTCGCTGAAGAGTTTGACGCCGCCAAAGTGAAAGACGGCGTCGAACGAGTCGTCGGCGAACGGCAGGTACGAGGCGTTGGCCTGAACGAGCAGCGGGTCCAACCCGTGCTTGCGGGCGCGGCGGGCGCAGGCCCCCAGCATGGCGAGCGACAGATCGAGCTCGGCAAGGCTTCCGGAGGGCCCGATGTGGTCAGTGATGAGCTTCTGGTAGACACCGGGTCCGGGGGAGACCTCGAGAACGCGCAAACCGGGCCGCAGCTCAAGGCGCTCGACGATCGCCGTTCTCTCGCGGATGGTGTGGACGCCGAACAGCCGTGTGCCGAGGCGCTCGCTCCAGTCGTAGAAGGGCGCCAGCCGGTCGTACATGCGGTTCATGTGAGCGTCGCGGACCATCATGCGCTCGGGCCAGACGAGCTTCACGATGCCCTCGCCGGCGGCGATCGGGTGTCCGCCGCGGCAGCGCCGGCCGCTGGTCGCGGCGTTCGACGGGTCGTCGCCGGCGACGATGCGCTCGCCGTCCCGGGGGCACCGCAGGATGTCGAGCCAGGCCTGTGTCGGCATGGGGGCCGTCCTTTCGTCGAGGTTTAACTTACAGCGTAAGGTAGCCTTGCCACGCTACAGCTTACGCTGTAAGGTGTCAACCATGGAGTCATCCGAAGAGCCGATGACGGGCCGTCGCGGCCGTTCCGCTCGGCCGCCGCTCTCGGTCGAGCGCATCGCCCTCTGCGCGATCGCCTTGGCCGACGAAGAAGGACTTGAGACGCTCAGCATGCGCCGCCTGGCCGACCGGCTCGGCGTCGAGGCGATGTCGCTCTACCACCACGTGCCGTCCAAGGCCGCGCTGCTGGAAGCGATGTCCGACCGGCTGGGTGATGCGCTGCCCGTGCCTGCACCGGGGCAGTGGCGCGAGTCGTTGCTCGCGGCGGCCCACGCCTGGCGCGACCTGGCCCGGCAGCATCCGGGGGCGTTCCCTCTGCTGGCCACCCGCGCCACGGCCGGAGAAGCCCTGCTCGACCGCGTGGCGATCCTCGTCGGGCAGCTTCAGGCGGCGGGGTTCACGCCGGCCGCCAGCGCCCGCGCCATGTCGTCGTTCGTCTGCTCGCTCAACGGCTTTCTGCTGGCCGCCGGCGCTCCGGCGCTCTTTCGCGATCTGCCCGAGCCCGCGATCGACGACTATCGGTTCGACGAGGATCGCGCGCCGCTCGGTGATATCCCGCTCGAGGCTTGGGTGCTCACCAGCGACGTGGCCTTCGAGTTCCACGTGACGATGCTGCTCGACGGGTTGCAGGCGGTGCTGGAGCGCGGCGGGTCTGCCACGATCTGAGCCGGGCGAGCACTACCGGGTCGTCGCCCGTGCAACACGGCGCCGCCCAGGGCGGCGGCAAGGCTCTAGCTCTTCGCGTGCGCCCGGATGAGCTCGACGCCGCGAACGGCGTCGGGGGCCCACAGATCGGCGCCGGACCAGTCGCATACCTGGGCGTCGACGGCGCCGCCGCCGATGATGATCACGGGGGGGTGGCCGAGCTGCGGCGCGACGCGCCGCAGCTCGGCCACCGTCTCTTTCATGCTCGGGTGGGCGGCCGTGAGCAGGCCCGAAAGGCCGACCACGTCGGGTCGCAGCGTGACGGCCTGGCGGGCGACCTCGGCGGCCGGCACGTCGACGCCGAGGTCGTGCACGGCAAAGCCGTGCGAGCGCAGCAGCGTGACGAGAATGCTCTTGCCGATGTCGTGGATGTCGCCGCGCACCGTGCAGACCACGACGCTGCCGGCGGCCACACCGGCGCCGCCGCCGGCAACGAGCCCGCCGGCCGCAGGAGCGCCCGCACCGCCGGCCGGTGAGTCGGGCAGCAGCGGTTCGAGCATCTCCATGGCCTCGCGGAAGATCTCGCCGGCCATGATCAGGCCGCTGATGAAGTACTTGCCGGACTGGTAGTCCTCGCCCACGTACTGCATGCCGCGCTGGCAGTCGGCGATGATGCCGAGAGGGTCGTCGCCGCGCTGGACGCGCGCACGGACCGCGTCGAGCGAGCCCTGCTCATCGAGGGCGGCGATGCGGCCGGTGAGCGAGGCCGGGTCGAGGCCGGATCGTGGTTTCATCGGCGCCTCCTGGTGCGTGTCGTGGCGGCGACCGCGTCGCCGACCGCCGCGCCCCTGACCGCCGCGCCCCTGGCTGCCGGGCCCTTGGCGGCGCCCGCGGCCGCCGCCGTCTGCACGCCGATGTGGGCGCGAAACTGCAGCAGGTCACCGCGGCAGACGAAACGGCCCCAGCTCATGGGCTTGTCGTCGTAGCCGAAGAAGAGGTGTTCGAGCACCAGGGCGGCGCCCCCGGCCGGCCGTTCGACGTGGCGGGCCTCCTCCTCGCTGAGCACCGAGGCGTGGATGACGAGCTCGCCGCGCTTGGGGCCGGCTCCCACGCCGCCCTCGAACAGGTCGCGCAGGGCGGTCACGCCCAGCTCCGCTTCGACCGTCGGCGTGGCGGGGTCGTAGATCAGCGACTCGCGGTGGTAGAACAGCGGTTCGCCGCCGCGCTGCAGCAGCCGCCTGATGCTGATGACGCGCGTTCCTTCGGGGACGGCCAGGTTGGCGGCGGCACGCACGCCTGCGGGCACGACGCGCGCCTCGAGAACTCTGACCTCGACTCGCGGGTCGTCGAGCAGGTCGTGGAACTCGCTGAGCTCAAACGTCGCGGCGTTGAGCTCCAGAGGCTTGACGAACGTGCCGCGCCCGCGCGTCGTGCTCACGGCGCCGCGGTCGAGCAGCACGCCGATGGCGCGGCGCACGGTCATGGGACTCACGTCGTAGACGGCGCAGAGCTCGGCTTCGGTGGGCAGCTGGTCGCCGGCCCGGTACTGCCCCGTGGCGATGGCATGGCTCAGCACGTTGACGACCTGCACGTACGCGGGCTCGTACGACGAGCGGTCGATCGGCGTCAGCGGTGCGAGTCGGGTGGCGGGCGACAAATCATCCATGCTTGGGCTTCATCCTATCAACGCGGCGACCGACACGTTTGCAGTTTCCCTATTTATCTATATATTATGTCATTGCGTCTGCACTGTCATGCGGGCCTGGCGGGCCCGCGGTACCGCACCAGGGAGGATCGATGTCGAACGAACTGAAGGAGGCCGTGATCGAGCTGCGCGAAGACGACGCGCTGCGGATCACCGACGAGCTTCTGAGCAGCGGGGCCGATCCGCTCACGATCGTGGCGTCGTGCAAAGAGGCCATGGACGTGATCGGCCAGCGCTTCGCCAGCGGCGAAGCGTTCATCCCCGAGCTCATCATGGCCGGCGAGATCATGAAGGGCATCACCGCCAAGGTAAAGCCGCACCTCGCCGCCCAGGCGGCCGACGAGAAGCTCGGCACGGTCGTGCTGTGCACGGTGCAGGGCGACATCCACGACATCGGCAAGGACATCGTGGCCAGCATGCTCGACATCGCCGGCTTCGACGTGGTCGACCTCGGCGTCGACGTGCCGGTGACAACGGTGGTCGACAGGGTGCGCGAGGTGCAACCTGACGTGGTGGGCCTGAGCGGCCTGCTCACCGTGGCCTTCGACTCGATGAAGGCCACCGTCGATGCCATCGGCGGGGCCGGCCTGCGCGAAGGCCGCAAGATCATGATCGGCGGCGCGCCGGTCAACGAAGACGTGTGCGCCTTTGCCGGCGCCGACGGCTGGGCCAAAGACGCCGTAGGCGCCGTCGAGCTCGCCAAGACCTGGGTTGGAGGTGCCTGACGATGTTCACTGACGACTGGGACAAGCTCACCGCCGACCAGCGCTTCGCGGCGCGCATGGACGCCTGGCAGAACACGCCGATCGAGTTCGCCTCGCCCGACGTCGCCGGCGCGTTCCGCGAACGTGTCCAGCTCTGGCGCGACGCCATCGAGCTCAAAAAGCCGGCTCGCGTGCCCATCACCCCGTGGATCGGCCTCTTTCCGCTGCGCTACTCGGGCTTCACCGGCCACGACGCCTACTACGACTACGCCAAGCTCGGCCAGGCCTGGGACAAGTTTCACGCCGACTTCCGCCCCGACGGACTGGCCATGACCATCGCCATGGTGCCCGGCAAGGTCTTCGACATCCTCGACTACAAGCTCTACGACTGGCCCGGCCACGGCGTGCCCAACGACGCCAGCTACCAGTACAACGAGCGCGAGTGGATGAAAGACGACGAGTACGACCTGCTCATCGCCGACCCCTCGAACTACTGGCAGCGCTTTTACGTGCCGCGCATGTTCGGCGCCCTCGAGCCCTGGCAGACGCTGGCGCCGTTCACCGACCTCTGCGAGGCGCCCTTCACGGCGCCGTTCTTCGTGCCCTTCGCCCTGCCGCCGGTCAAGCAGATGCTGCAGAAGATGATGGACGCCGGCGACGCCGCCATGGAGTGGCTGCAGGCCTTCATCGCCATCGACGGCAAGCAGATGGCGACGCTCGGCATCCCGCAGATGGCGGGCAGCTCCACCAAGGCGCCCTACGACATCCTCGGCGACACCATGCGCGGCACGCGCGGCCTCATGCTCGACAAGTTCCGCCGGCCCGAAAAGGTCAAAGCGGCGATGGAACGCCTGGTGCCGCTGGCCATCGACTGGGCGCTGCGCTCGGCCGACGCCACCCGCAACCCGGTGGTCTTCATCCCCATCCACAAGGGCGCCGACGGCTTCATGTCCGACGACGATTACCGCACGCTGTACTGGCCTACGTTCAAGGCCGTCCTGCTGGGCCTGATCGAGCAGGGCCTGGTGCCGATGGTCTTTGCCGAGGGCGCCTACAACGAGCGCCTCGAAGCGATCGCCGACCCCGATATTCCCAAGGGCCGCATGATCTGGATGTTCGACGACACCGACATGGCGCGCGCCAAGCAGATCGTCGGCGCCCGCCAGGCGATCGGCGGCAACGTGCCCGGTTCGCTGCTGACCATGGGCACGCCCGAGCGGGTCGACGCCTACGTTAAGGACCTGCTCGAAAAGACCGCCGGCAACGGCGGCTTCTTCCTGGGTACCGGCATCGTCTTGGACGAAGCCGACCCGGCCTGTTTCAAGGCCTTCTGCGACGCCGGCCGCACCTACGGGGCTGCCGTGTGAGTCTGTCGCCCAACGGCGGCGTGGCGCTCATCGCCTGTCCGGCGGTCGTCCGCGAGCTCGCGGACGACCGCCGGACGGCGCGCACCATCGAGCTCGACGTCGGCCTGCACCGCACCCCGGCACGCCTGACGGCCGCCCTGCAGCAGGCCGTCGGCGAGGTCGAAGCCGACCCCGCGGTGACCGCAGTCGTGCTGGGCTACGGTCTGTGCTCCAACGCCGTGCTCGGCCTGCGTGCCGGGCGCTGCCCGCTGGTCATGCCGCGCGTCGACGACTGCGTGGCGCTGGTGCTCGGCTCCAACGAGGCCTTCGCCGAGCAGGCGCGTCAGGTGGCCGGCACCTACTACCTCTCGCGCGGCTGGATCGAGTCGCACGCCACCATCTTCGACGAACACGAGGCTATGGCGGAGCGCTACGGCGAGGAGCAGGCGACCAGGCTCACCGGTCTGCTCCTGGC
>PLTW01000125.1:33734-37748 GCA_003164655.1 Actinomycetota bacterium | reverse complement strand
GTCACCTTTGAGCAGTTCCATCGTTTCCCTGCCAACAAGGAGGACTGATGTCGAACGAACTGACCGACGCCATCGTCGGCATGCGCGAAGACGACGCGCTGGCCATCGTCGGGCGCGAGCTCGACAGCGGCATCGCGCCGACGGTCGTGCTCGACGAGGCCAAAGAGGCGATGAGCGTCCTGGGCAAGCGGTTCGAGTGCGGCGACGCCTTCATCCCCGAGCTCATCATGGGCGGCGAGATCATGAAGGGCATCAGCGAGCTCGTAAAGCCGCACCTGCGCGGGCCCGGCGACGCCGCGAAGCGCGGCGTGGTGGTGATCGGCACGGTGCGCGGCGACATTCACGACATCGGCAAAGACGTCGTGGTGCTCATGCTCGACGTCAACGGCTACGAGGTCCACGACCTGGGTGTCGACGTGCCGACGCAGGCCTTCGTCGATGCCATCGGCCAGTTCAAGCCCCAGGTCGTGGGCCTGAGCGGCCTGCTCACGCTGGCCTTCGACTCGATGAAGGCGACGGTCGACGCCATCGCCGCGGCTGGTCTGCGCGACCGGGTGAAGATCATGGTCGGCGGCGCGCCGGCCGACCGCCAGGTCCAGGACTACACGGGCGCCGACGGCTGGGGCAGCGATGTGGCGGCGGCGCTCAACCTGACTGCGCAGTGGACGGGAGGCGAGGCGTGATGGCGGCCACCGGCGAAGAGCTCTACAAGCAGCGCGAACAGCGCTTCAACGACATCGTCGCGCTCAAGCGCCCCGATCGCGTGCCGGTGATCCCGCTCGTTTCGCACTACTTCCCGACAAAGATCAAAGGCGTTTCCAACCGCGATGCCGGTTTCGATCACGATCTGCGCCTGCGCTGCCTGCGCGAGGCCACCGTCGAGTTCGGGTGGGACTTCGTGCCGGCGACCGGCCTGTTCGGCTCGGACGGCTATGAGGCCGTGGGCAGCCTCCAGCTGCGCTGGCCCGGCGGCGACCTGCCCGACGACGCCCCGTTCCAGTTCGTCGAGGGCGAGTACCTCAAGGCCGAGGAGTACGGGCAGTTCCTGGCAGATCCGAGCGGTACCACCCTCAGCACGATCTTCCCGCGCATCGCCTCCGGGCTCGAAGGTCTGGGCATGGTGCCGCCGCTGTACTTCCTGTCGAACATGTACTACCTGCAGGCCGTGGGCGGGGGGCTGCTCGCCGCGCCGCCGGTCCGAGCCGCTCTGCAGGCCCTTCTTGCTTTGGGCGACGCGGCCGCGGCGGGGGCGGCCGCCGATGCCGCACACACCCAGGATGCCGCCACGCAGGGTTACCCCAAGACGTGGGCGGCGCCGATCATCCCGGCCTTCGACGTAGTCTCGGACACCTTCCGTTCGCTGCGCGGCAGCACCCTCGACATGTACCGTCACCCCGAGGAGCTGCTGCAGACCATCGACCTGATGCAGGTGCCCACGGTGGCGCTCGCCGTGCAGGCGGCGCGGATGTTCGGCAATCCGCGCATCTTCATCCCCATGCACCGCGGCGCCGGCGGCTTCATGAGCGACGAACAGTTCGAACGCTTCTACTGGCCGACCTTCAAGGGACTGGTCGAGACGCTGATCGACCAGGGGCTGATCCCCATGCCGCTCTTCGAGGGCGACTACACGCCGCGCCTCAAGTACCTGGCCGAGCTGCCGGCCGGCAAGGTGGCCGGCCACTTCGACAAGATCGACCGCCAGAAGTTCAAGGAGATCCTCGGCGACAGGATGTGCTTCTGGGGCAACGTCGCGCCCTCGCTGCTGTGCACCGGCACGCCGCAGCAGGTCAAAGACGACGTCAAGGAGCTGATCGACCTCTTCGGTGACACCGGCGCGCTCATCCTCGACTCCGGGCTCGGCGTGCCCGACGAGGCGAGGCCCGAGAACATGCGCGCGCTGCGCGAGGCCGCAGAGAAGTACGGCGTGTTCTGAGGGCGCTGTCGGGCCAAAGATGAGGTCGACCCTCCCCCGACCTCGGTAGTCGCCTCGGTGGGCGGGGCTGAAGCCCCGCCCACCGAGGCGCTCGCAGTGCGGCCGCGCCCGAGCTCAGGCGCGCGTCGTTTGCCAGGTCGCGGTGTACTCCACACCCTGAGCGAGCGACCCGATGTCGGGCTCGTCGAGCACCCACTTGCCGGCCAGCCCGAGCTCGCGGGCGGCCAGCTCGAAGTGGCACATGGCGATGCCCAGGTCGACCCGTTGCAAGTCGGCGAGGCGCAGCAGCGCAAAGACGGGACTGCCCTTGCCGTACCCTCTGGTGCGCTCCAGGTAGAAGTGCCAGTCGTCGCCGCGCCGCACGATGCGCCACGGCTGCTTGTTGGAGGCCGACGGCGCCACACGCACGCCTTCGAGCACCGTGGCAAAAGAATCGCCTTCGGCGAGCGCGAGCGGCACGCCGAAGCGCTCCTCGAAGAAGAGGGAAGAGGCGGGCAGCCTGCGGCTGCCCGCCTGTCGCTCGCGGATGCGTTCGGTACCGTCGTCGCCGGGGTGGCCCACCGACACCACGGCGGGCATCGTCTCGTCACGCTCGAGGCCGCCCAGGCGGGCCGCGAACCTGCTTCTCGTGAACGTGCCGCCCAGCCAGCACGTGCCCAGTCCCAGCTCGGTGGCCGCGAGGATCGCCTGCTCCACGAGGTAGCCGTAGTCTTCGAGGTCTTTGGCAGTGCGCCGCACGGCGCCGACCAGGAACCCCGTGGCCCCCTTGATGAACCCGTAGGTGCCGAGGCGCTTGAGCGCGGCGCGGTCGTCGGCCGCGGCGGCCGCCAGGGCAAAGCGAGCCCGCGAGCCGAACGGTCCGACCGTGTGTGCGGTCAGATGCTCGGTCAGCCGTGTCTGCTCGTCGGCCGTCAGCGGATCGGCGCGGTAGGTGCGGCACGAGTAGCGCGCGTTGATGAGATCGGAGATCGCTCGCGGCATGGTCTGCATGGTAGACCATCTCGGCGCGCGGCTCTACGGGGTCAGACCTGCCAGCGGCCGGCTCATCGTTGTGGTGCTACGGGCTGTTCCCGCGGGCGCGCCAGGCGGCGCTCACCGCGTTCGTCCTTTCAGTCCGCCACGAAGCGCGCGACGTCGGGTTCGGCCAGCGGCTGCCAGACGCCGCTCACACCCTCGCGGGCGGCTCCCAGCTCGACGTGGAGCCGGGCGATGCCAAAGTCGAGGGGCGCCGTCCAGTAGAGCTTAGCGGCGCGGGTGAGCACCAGGCCGTCACCGTCGTAGCGAAAGCGCCACGGCTGGCGGTTGGCGCCTGAGGGTGCCAGGCGCGCGGCCGCGACCGCCGTTCGCGCCCAGGCCGGCCAGCTCACGCCGCCGGCCGCATTACCGCCGGCCGCCTCGCCGCCGGCCGCGGCCTCGATGCCGGGAGCGATCGTCGCCAGCGACAACCGGCCCGACGCCTTCACCGCTCGGCGCATCAGCCGCTCGCCGAGGGGGCGCCGCTCGACGGGCTTGCCGACCGGCGTCAGGGCCATGACGCGCTCGCCGGGCGCGAGCGCAAGGATGCCGCCGGTCCGCTCCTTGTCGAACGTCCCCGCGATCCAGCACGTCCCCAGCCCGAGGGTCGTCGCTTCGAGAACGAACGCCTCGCCCAGGTAGCCGACTGCACCCTCGCAGCCCTCGCGGCCTACGAACGCGGCGGCCAGAGGCGCTCCCGCGACGGCCCCGTAGCTGCCGAACACCCCGGTGAACAGGTGATCGACGTCGCTGTCTATGAGAGTGAGACGGGCGTCCGGTGAGGAGCCGTCGGCGGCGCCGAAGGCGCGCAGGCGCGCTGCGGCGGCGTCGGGGAGCGGCGTCGGCGTGTAGCGCCGCTGCGACGTGCGCACGGCGATGGCGTCGTACCAGGCGGGGGAGAGGTTCATGAAAACATCATAGTCGCAGCCCGTGAGGATACCGTTAGCGGCGCCGTTCGCGCGGCTCGCGGAGCGCTTGTCGACCGGCGTCCCTTCGCGCGGTCGTCCCCCACATCGGCATCGCTGGGGCGCCGCGCGTACGCCGCCTCTGAGCCTAAGCTCCCGCCA
>PLTW01000125.1:23484-33675 GCA_003164655.1 Actinomycetota bacterium | reverse complement strand
CAGGTCGATGCCCTCGTCGCCGCCGGCGAGGGGGAGCGCTACGATCCCGGCCGCGGCCGGCTCATGAAGGAGTGGCTGACGGTGACGTCGGAGTCGGAAGAGGAGTGGCTGGCTCTGGCCCGGGACGCGCTGGGCTTCGCGGCGCGCCGGAACGTCGCCTGAGACGGATGCCGAGACGCGCATTCAGCGCTGCGGATCACGCCCCATGAGTGCCAGCAGGCGGTTCTGCAGCGGCGCGTCGTCAGGGACCTTCACGGCGGGGCCGAACACACCCAGCTTGCGCCACTCTTCGGCCTGGGGTGAGAGCACGTCCCACAGTCCCTGCACGAGGTCGGCGGGCATGGTCGTGTCGGCGCCGATGAACCGCGCGATGTCGTACACCCGGCTGCCGCGGAAGTAGGTGATGTGCTTGAGGTACTCGCGCGCCGGATAGTCGCCATATGAGAGGTGCACGGTCCTGCCGAGGTCGGTGAAGCCGCGCGCGGCGTCCACCGCGCTCGCTGCCAGGCGCGCGAACGCGGCCTTGGGCGCGTCGCTTAGCAGATCGCCGTCGTGGGCGCCGCCGACCTGCGCGATCGTCTTGCCGGCGAGCACGTCCGGCACCCAGGCATCGTCCTGGGCGTGGTAGTTGACGATCTGGCGGAGGGTCGAGCCCGGCTGACGCGGCGCCATCTCGGTGGGGACCACAGCGTCCCACTGATCGTCCCTGATCTGTTCGACCACGTGCAGCAGCGCCTGGTCGGCGAGTATGAACACCTCTTGCTCGGTCACATTGTCCTCCTCGGGGCGGCGTTCAGTCAGCTGCGGGGTCGTCCTACCATGCGGCGTACTCCATGCGGTTGACGTGCGGGCTACGTTCCGCGCCGCGTCGGCCTGCCGCCACCCGGCGCCGCGCCTCGCTCATGACCGCCGCCGGCTCGCCGCCGCCTCCGCGAACTGCCGGCGCAGATCGGCCACCGCCGTGGCGACGCGCTCGCCGTACTCGGGATCGGCGGCTCGAAAGTGCGCCACCGAGCGCTCGACGATCTCGTCCTTGCTCACCTGCGAGAGGCTGCCGGCGATGTTGGCCACCAGGCGTGCCCGGGCGGCCTCGTCCATGACGCGGTAGAGCGCGCCGGCCTGTGAGAAGTCGTCGCCGTCGCGGTCCTGCCACTCGTAGGTGCCGCTCGGACCGTCCGGCGCCAGAGGTCCGTAGAGCGGCGCGCCCGTCTCGACCGGCCCGTTGAAGCTGTTGGGCTCGTAGTTCTTGGCGAGTCCCGCGTTGTCGTCGCTGCGCATGAACCCGTCGCGGCCGTAATTGGCCACGGCGGCCGCGTGCGGCCGGTTGACCGGCAGCGCAGTGTGGTTGATGCCCAGACGGTAGCGGTGGGCGTCGCCGTAGGCGAAGAGGCGCCCCTGCAGCATCTTATCGGGCGAGGGTCCGATGCCGGGCACGAAATGGGCCGGGTCGAACGCGGCCTGCTCGACGTCGGCGAAGTAGCTGGCCGGGTTGCGGTCGAGCGTCAGCCTGCCGACCTCGCGCAGCGGGTAGTCGCCGTGCGGCCACACCTTGGTCACGTCGAACGGGTTCAGTCGGTACGTTCCGGCCGCGGCCGCCGGCATGATCTGCACCCGGAGGGTCCAGCTCGGGAACTCGCGGCGGTGGATCGCTTCGTGCAAGTCGATCTGGTGCGAATCGGGAGTCTCGCCGGCGAGCTTGGCGGCCTCGGCGGCGGTGAGGCACTCGATCCCCTGGTCGGTCTTGAAGTGGTATTTGACGAAGAACTGCTCGCCGGCGGCGTTGACCCATTGAAAGGCGTGTGAGCCGTAGCCGTTCATGTGGCGGTAGCTCGCCGGGATGCCGCGATCGCCGAACAGCCAGGTGAACATGTGGGTCGCCTCGGGCGACAGCGAGAAGAAATCCCAGACGTTGTCGGGCTCCTGGCGATTGGTGTGCGGGTCGGGCTTCTGGGAGTGGATGAAGTCGGGGAACTTGAGCGGGTCGCGGATGAAGAAGATCGGCGTGTCGTTGCCGGTCAGGTCGTAGTTGCCGTCCTCGGTATAGAACTTGACGGCGAAACCGCGCGGGTCGCGCACCGCGTCCGCCGAGCCGCGGCTGCCGGCCACCGTGGAGAACCGCGCGAAGACCTCGGTCGTCTTGCCGATCTCGCTCAGGAACCGAGCCCGGGTGTAGGGCGTGACGTCCTGGGTGACCTCGAAGTGGCCGTAGGCGCCCGACCCGCGCGCGTGCACGACGCGCTCCGGAATACGCTCGCGGTTGAAATGCGCCAGCTTCTCGAGCAGGTGCTGGTCCTGTAAGAGGAGCGGACCGCCGGGACCGGCCGTCTGCGAGTGCTGGTTGTCGGCGACCTGGGCGCCGGATTCGGTGGTCAGTCGCGGTGGGTCGTCCATGCCGGGGCCTCCTTGTGACGTGACCGGAGCGACGAGGTCGTCCTACCCGCGGACCCGGCCTTCTACGCTTTGATTCGCGCGGCGTTCGGCGTTCGTCTTTGGTCGGGCACTGAGCCGGCGCGCGCGACCGAAGAAGCGACGGGGCGGGGCGAGCTCTGCTCGCCCCGCCCCGTCGCCTGGCGACCGCCATCGCCAGCGTCGCGAGAGCCGACCGCTCAGGCGCTCTCCGCCATCACCGGCATCTCGCCGGCCTCGAGCGCGGCGAGCGACCAGGAGTGTCGGCCGGCCGCCGCGAAGGCGGTGACCGCCAGCATGCCCGCGCCGCAGCCAACGAACAGGACGGCCGGACCGAGGCCGACGACGACGCCGGAGAGGGCCGTCGAGATCGGCGTGACGCCGAGCATCGCCAGCATGACGAGGCTCATCAGCCGGCCCAGCATGGCCGGGGGTGTGATGCGCTGCAGCAGGGTCATCAGGACGATGGCCACGTAGCCGTTGGCGACCCCGAGTACGGCCAGCAGGGCGACTCCCACCCAGACCGACGTGATGAAGGTGAGCGCCCCGATCACCACGCCGAACCCGGCGAAGAGGGCCAGGATCAGTCGCGAGAACATCCGGGAGGACGGCCGGTGCGTCGTGCCCCCGACGACGATGCCGCAGAGGTTACCGAGGCCGTAGGCCGAGATCAAGAGGCCGAAGGCGGCGGCGCCCTGGCTGAAGCGCGTCTGGGCGAGGACGGGGACGCCGACCATCAGCGGGCCGATGAGCAGCAGGTTCGCCGCGGCGATGAGTCCAAGCATCCAGCGAAAGACCGGCCGCGACAGCGCGTACTTGAGGCCCTCGCCGATGGCCGCGAGTGGATGATCGCCGGTCCCGGCGGCGAGCGCCGGCAGCGCCCGCATAAGCAGGAGCGTCGCCGCCGAGACCGCGAACGAGGCCGCGTCGACCGCGAACGCCACGCCCAGACCGGTCAGGCTGCCTACCTGGCCGGCGCCGATGTGCGCGGTGCCGAACAGCGCGATGACCGTGCCGGCGAGCGCCGGGCCGACGAACTGGGCGAGCTGGTCGGCGCCCATCATGAGCGCGTTGCCGGCCTCGAGCTGCTCGCTCTCGAGCAGCCTGGGCAGCGACGCCTCGGCGGCCGGCATGAAGAATCCCGAGACGATGCCGAAGCTCACGGCCAGCGCGTACACCATCCACAGGTGCACGGCGCCGGTGAGCAGCGAGGCGGCGATCGCGGCGCTGATCGTGAAGCGCAGAGCGTCCGACACGAGCATGATCAGGCGCGGCGAGTGGCGGTCGGCAAAGGCGCCACCGAACAGCATCACCAGCGCCCGGGGGACCCCGGCGAGCGCGAGCACCAGGCCAAGCTGGAACGGGTCGTGGGTCAGCGTCAGTACGAGCCACGGCAGGGCGATCAGGTGGAACTGGTCCCCCAGGTGCGAGATCGCCTGCCCCAGCCAGAGCAGCCGGTAGTCGCGAGTCTTCAGCGCGCCGAACATCATGACGTCGCCTCAAGTGACATGCGCGGTCCGCCGAGCAGCCCGCGCGCGAACGCGTCGAGCCCGAATTCGAACTCCGCCTCAGCTCCGGCATAGCGTCCCTCGGCGACCATGCGGCTGACGTTGGGAAACTCGGCCGGGTCGAGCTCGTCGAACTCGCGCTGGACGTTGGTCTCTTCGTCGACCGTGTGGTGGTAGTAGCCGACACACACTCCGAGGATGTACTGCGCGAGGCAATCGACGGCCGCGACCGTCTCGGTCGCTGTGAGGCCGGCCTCGAAGAGGATGCCGAGGAGCGGCTCGACCGGACGCAGGGCCGCCGCCGTGCGCAGCGAGCGTGAGGCAAGCACGGGGATGGCGCGCGGATGGGCGAGGATGGCCGTCCGGTAGGCTCGCGCCCCCTGCTTGAGGCGGTCGGCCAGCGGCGCCGCCGGGTCGATCGCCGACAGGTCGACGCCGCTCATGACGGCCTCGAGCACGAGGTCGTAGAGCGCCGCCTTGTTGGGCACGTGGTAGTAGGCGGCCATGGGGTTGACCCCGAGCGCCGCGCCCAGGCGGCGCATGGAGAGCGCCTCGAGGCCCTCGTCGTCGATGATCGTCATGGCCGCTTCGACGATGCGCTCGCGGTCGAGCGGTTCGACATCTTTCTTGCGTGGCGCCATCGAGTCCCTCCGGCTTGCTTATGCTACGCCGTAGCGTAACTTACTATACGGTGTAGCATGAGTCAAGGCTTCGGCGTGGAAAATCAGCCGGCGGCTCCCGGCGGCTTCGCGGCGGCTCGCAGCGCCGCCTGCGGCACGGACCGGCTCGTCGTCATGTGGCTGAGGTCGGCGGCCCGCTCGACCATGGTCTTCTCGTCTTCGGTTACGCGCAGGTTCAGCCCTCTGTCCCTCAGGACCGCCATCGCGGAACGACCTTCAGGTCACCCAGAATGTTCAGCCATCAGCTTTTCGACCCCGTCGAGCATCAGGTCGAGCCCAAAGTCGAACGACGCATACGTGTCGCGGCCCGCGAGAGCGAGGGCGCCCTGCTCGACGGCCCGGTGGAGCGCGGGAAACCGCTCGGCGGTGACGAAGGCGCGCAGCAGCTCGCCGAACGCCTCGCTGGCCTGGCCGGACGCAAAGTCGCCGCGGCGGGCCGCATCGGTAGCCACGCCCGCGAGGCGCACCTGCATCGTCGCGTAGCCGCTGAGCAGCAGCAGGATCGCCAGCTTCTGCTGCTCACCGAGGGGCGTGCCGGTGAGCACGCGAAGTCCCAGCTCGATCCAGGCGATCTGGCTGGGCGTGCCGGCCCTTTCGATCAGGCGCACGTCGTCGAGCCAGGGATGCCGCCGCACGACCTCGTGCTGCTCGCGGCTCCAGCGGGCCAGACCGGCGCGCCACGCGTCGAGCGGCACGTCGAGCCCGACCGGCGGCTGCCAGACGGTGTCGTGCATGAGCAGCAGCAGCTCGTCCTTGCTCTTCACGTACCGGTAGAGGGACATGGTGGTAAACCCGAGGCGCTCGGCGACGCGCTTCATCGAGACCGCGGCGAACCCGTCGCTGTCGGCCAGCTCGATGCCGCTCTGCACGACGCGCTCCAGGCTCAGCCCGAGCCGGGGGCTGCGGTCGAGCTCATCGCGTCTCCAGAGCCGCTCCAGCCCGGACGGTGGTAGATCGCTCACGTCTCCTCCACGTTCAACGTGTTCGGCAAACGAAGTATACTTGACAAACGAAGTGTACACCATATACTTTTCGTGTACTGTGTATACACATGGGGAGATGAGAGCGATGGCGGAACGCTCGGTCCGCGGCGCGACGCGGTCACCTGAATTGGATTCACAGGGAGGTCCACTATGACGATCGAGTACGTTCACGCCTCGCATTACGGCAACGGAGCGGTGGTCGCGGAGGAGTTCAAAAAGCAGATGGCCGCCAATGGTGTAGCGGTCAACGTCCATCACATCAAACGGGTGAGCCCGAGCGAGCTGCCGCCGGCCGACCTGTACCTGTTCAGTTCACCCGGGCGCCTGGGCAAGCCGATCGGCGGCGCGCGTCGCTTTCTCAAGAACCTGAGGCTGCCTGCCGGCACCAGGTACGCCATCCTTACCACGGAGGCGACGCCACGGTCGGACAAGAAGACCGGGAAGATGCCGACCGAGAAGGAGCTGGCCAGGTATCAGCGGGTCCGGCCCATCATGAACGAGATTCTTGAGGGTAAGGGCCTCGTGAGGATCGCGGAGGACAAGGTCTACGTCACCGGCTTGAAGGGACCGCTCGAGGAGGATTGGGAGCAGAAGGTCGAGGCATTCGTGGCCCAGATCCCGTCCGGGGCCTGATCTGCCGCTTGCCCATTTGACAGCGAGATCTAGCGGGAGGGATCCAAATGAAGACCACGATAAAGACGACGATGATCGCGTGCACTGTATTGGCGTTTATAGCTGCGGTGGTCTATGCGCTGGTCGGAACCGATGTTATTGCCATACCAAGACTAGGGGCTGAAGAAGCTCCAGTTGCCGTCTTCTACATTGCCGCAGGGTGCTATTTGGTCGGTGGCCTACTAGTTCTGTGGAGAAGACGCTGGTTATGGACGGTGGGTCTTGCAGCTAATGCCTGGGTGATCTGTGTCTTCTTCCTGGCCTACCACCGCAAACCAGAAATGATGGTCAGCGCGCCCGGTCTGGCAACCAAGATAACCCAAGTCCTGCTGGAGGCTGGTTTGATCTATCTCGTAGTTGCGGGGCGCAGCAGGACTCAGACGGCTCATCAGACTCAGCTAAGTGGGTCGTCATGACTCCCCCCATCCGCTGGCTGGGTCTGTGCCGGGGCGGGGGGCGTTCGCCCCTCGCCCCGCCCGCATCACGCCGACGATGTCCTTGACCCCGTCCCATCCGGACCGGATCCCCGGGGCCGGCTTGTGTCCCTGAAAGTCGGAGCTCACCGGCTCGTCGATGACGTTCAGGTCGTCCTTGCCGAACGCTTCCTGGGTCCCCCGCCCACCGCCCACCGCAACCGATGAAGGCGGTGGAGCCCGGCGGGGGGAGCAGGGGGTAGCTTCCGGCCCGTCCGGGTACTTCGCAAGCGTGTGCGGTGCGTTCGCCATCTACGCGCCCACAAACCGGCAGGAGGGTGCAGCGATCATGGAAGCGGGGTCCCTCACTGACTCTTCGCCCGCCAGGAACGGACGGGTGAGCGTCAACGGCATCGACTACTACTACGAGATCCACGGCGGGGGTGAGCCCCTGCTTCTGCTCCACGGTGGGCTCTTCTCTCTGGACTTCTTCGGGCCGGTCCTGCCTCTGCTGGCCGAGAGCCGTCAGGTGATCGCCGTCGATCTTCAGGGGCACGGCCGCACCACCCTGGGTGACCGGCCGATCAGGCTGACCGACATAGGCGACGACATGGCGGTGCTGCTGGGGCGGCTCGGCTACGCACAAGTCGACGCGCTCGGCTACTCGTTCGGCGGCGGGGTCGCCTTTCGCCTCGCGGTGCAGCACCCCGAGCTGGTGCGGCGCCTGGCGCTGGTCTCGGCGGGCTTCAGCATGGACGGCTTCTACCCCGAGATGCGGCCCCAGCAGGCGCAGATGAACGGCGCCATGGCCGGCATGATGAAAGACACGCCGATGTACCAGTCCTACGCGGCGATCGCACCGCACCCCGAGGACTTCCCGAGGCTGCTCGACCGCATGGGCGAGCTCATGCGCGAGCCCTACGACTTCTCGGCCGACGTGAGGGCGCTCCGCATGCCGGTGATGCTCGTCTTCGGCGACAGCGACATGTTCCGCCCCGAGCACATCGTCGAGTTCTACAAGCTGCTGGGCGGCGGCCAGCGCGACGCAGGGTGGATGCGGGAGAACATGTCGCAGAACCGCCTCGCGATACTGCCCGGCCTTACGCACTACGAGACCGGTGCGGCGCCCGCGATGGTGCGCGCCGTGCTGCCGTTCCTCAACGGCGAGAGCGGCGCGGCGAGCTGGTCGGAGCAGGTCGAACGGACGGCGTGACGCNNGTGAAGACGACTGGAGGTTGGCATGCGCAAGTTGATAGCCGGCATGAAGATCTCGGCTGACGGGATGGTACGGGGCCCTGACGGCAGTTCTCATTGGGTGACGGCGTGGTCGGACGACTACGGCCTGACGCCCCAAATAGATGCCTGTGTGATCGGGGGAGGCATGTACCCCGAGTACGAGGGCTATTGGACCGCGATACAGAACGAGCCGGACAAGCCCGTCTGGGATGGCGGGCCCGTGCCGACGCCGGACGAGGTCGACTGGGCGCGCTTCTCCGCGCATACCCCGCACTACGTGCTCTCGCGCAGCCTGACATCGGCCAAGTGGCCACAGACGAGCTTCGTCCGGGGACTCGACGAGATCGCCGCCCTCAAGCAGCAGCCCGGCAAGGACATCTACCTCATCGGCGGTGCTCGGACGGTGGCGGCCTGTATCGACGCCGGGCTGGTCGACGAACTCCGGCTCATCATCTATCCGGCGATCGCCGGCGGGGGCGTGGCGCTCTGGGCGACGGCGAAGCGACGGCGTGAGCTCGAGCTGCGCGCTGTCGAGCGGCTTTCGGGCGGGCGGCTGAGCCTGGTCTATGGCGTCGGCTGAACGGAGCCGGAGCGAGCCACTTCGCCGAGGCAGGTGACTAACCACGGGCCCATCTGGAACGCCGGCACCGGGCGGGGAGAGGACAGTCTAGTCCGTACCCCGCCAATTGATGCTGCGGGGGCCCTGAGGCGCTCCAACTGGCCGTCACGTGGACCTCCACATGACGTGCTAGTGCGAAAAGCGTACGCTGGTTCCATCATGGGCGGGGCAATCACGGCCAGATGCGTGGTCGGAATGAGCGATAATAGGTGAGCGGGACCGACGACCGTTGGATTCGGTCGAGGGCCTTCGACTGGCTAGCCGAGCAGGTCTCGTTTCACGGCGACGTTCTTCCTCGCGAACTGCTCGCTGCCGGTTTCGCTCTCAACGGAGTTCGCGTTCCCCTTGTTGGCCCGCAAGGCATCTTCAAGCCGAAGGTGATGTTGGCTCCGCTCTCAATCACGACAGTCCTCAAGGGGCCGTACGATGATTCGTTTGGGGAGGATGGGTTGCTCAGGTATCGATATCGCGGTGTCGACCCGAACCATCACGAAAACCGGGGATTGCGTTACGTGATGGAGGAGGTCCTGCCACTGGCCTACTTCCACGGGATTGTGTCGGGCAAATACTGGGTCACATGGCCCGTCTTCGTCGTCGCTGATGACCCCAGCAGCCTCACAGTCACAGTCGACCTTGAGGCCTCGGAGTCGAGTCTTCTCCCCAAAGTTCCGACAGATGTGGCAGCTGGATCAGACGCATTCAGACGCAGCTACGCGGCCGCACAAGTACGGGTCCGTCTACACCAACGGTCGTTCAGGGAGCGTGTCCTTAATGCATACCAGCGACAGTGTGCGTTCTGTCATTTGCGCCATGATGAGCTGTTAGATGCTGCGCACATCATCCCCGAGTCTGACCCTCTGGGTGAGCCGGCCGTTACCAATGGACTTGCCCTCTGCGCTCTACATCACAGCGCTTTCGACCGCCAGTTCATCGGTCTACGACCCGACTGCGTGATTCAAGTCCGTCCCGACATTCTTGAAGAGCACGATGGCCCGACTTTGGCCCATGCCATTCAGGGGCTTCATGGTCAACGCATCTTGCTTCCCCGTTCAACCTCTCAACGCCCGGACCCTGTCTTTCTTGAGCGGCGCTACCATCGTTTCCGCCAAGCTCTGCAGCCAGTTGCCTGACGGCGGAGTTGCCAGACGACATGGTGATCGACCGGGCCGAACTCTGCTCGGGCAACGTCTGCCGCAGCGGCACGTGTTGGCTCCATCGGTCGCTCCACCGAGTCTGTTAGAATCTCCCGGTCAACAGCCCCCGCAACGTGCGCGGGCGCGAGCACAAAAGGACCGGTGCCACCATGCCCATCCACGTCACCCTGCCCGACGGCTCCCCGCTCGAACTCCCCGATGGCGCGACCGCGCTTGACGCTGCCCAGGCGATCGGCCCGCGGCTGGCCAAGGCCGCCGTCGCGGCGCGCATCGCTGCGGCCGGCGCCGACCTCACCGCCGACGGCAAGCCGGTCGACCTCGCCCACCCGCTGAGCGACGGCGACCAGGTCGCCATCATCACCGCGGCCTCGCCCGAGGGCGTCGACGTGCTGCGCCACAGCGCCTCGCACATCCTCGCCCAGGCGATCCTGCGGCTCTGGCCGGGCACCGAGTACGCGATCGGGCCGATCATCGAAAACGGCTTCTACTACGACTTCCGCTTCGCCGAGCCCATCTCCGA
>PLTW01000125.1:6719-23438 GCA_003164655.1 Actinomycetota bacterium | reverse complement strand
CTGCCCAGCACCGGGCGCCTGGGCAAGGGCACCTTCAAGCTGACCAGCCTGGCCGGCGCCTACTGGCGCGGCGACGAGCACAACGCCCAGCTCACCCGCATCTACGGCACCGCCTTCGCCAAAAAGGAGGAGCTCGCCGCCCACCTCGAGGCGCTCGAGATGGCCCGCCAGCGCGACCACCGGCGCATCGGCCGCGACCTCGACCTGTTCAGCTTTCACGACGAGGGCCCCGGCTTTCCGTTCTTTCACGCCAAGGGCATGCGCCTCTGGAACGCCATGATCGACTACTGGCGCGAGGAGCACGTGCGCGCCGGCTACGAAGAGGTGCGCACCCCGCAGATCCTGCGCCGCGAGCTCTGGGAGCTCTCGGGCCACTGGGAGAACTACAAGGACAACATGTACTTCACCGAGATCGACGGCGCGCCCTTTGCCATCAAGCCCATGAACTGCCCCGGCGGTCTGCTCATCTACAAGTCGCGGCGCCGCAGCTACCGCGACCTGCCGCTGCGCATGGCCGAGCTAGGCCAGGTGCATCGCCACGAGATGAGCGGCGTGCTGCACGGTCTGTTCCGGGTGCGCTACTTCACCCAGGACGACGCCCACATCTTCTGTACCCCCGAGCAGCTCGAAGACGAGGTGCGCGGCGTCGTGCGCTTCATGCACCGCATCTACGCCGCCTTCGGCTTCACCGACATCCACATCGAGCTCTCGACCCGGCCGGCCAAGAGCATCGGCTCAGACGAGATGTGGGCCATCGCCGAGGGCGCCCTGTCCCACGTGCTCGAAGGCGAGGGCATCGACTATCAGTTGAACCCCGGCGACGGTGCCTTCTACGGCCCCAAGATCGACTTTCACATTCGCGACGTCATGGGCCGCACCTGGCAGTGCGGCACCATCCAGGTCGACTACGGCATGCCCGAGCGCCTCGACATCACCTACACCGGGCCCGACAACGAGGAGCACCGCCCGGTGATGATCCACCGCGCCATGCTGGGCTCGATCGAGCGCTTCATGGGCATTCTGCTCGAACACTACGGCGGCAACCTGCCGACCTGGCTGGCGCCGGTGCAGGCGCTCGTGCTGCCGGTCAGCGACCGCCACGCCGGCTACGCGGTGGGCGTCGTTGAGGCGCTGCGCGTCGCCGGTCTGCGCGCCGACTCCGACGACCGCTCCGAGAGTGTCGGCAAGCGCATCCGCGACGGCCAGCTCCAGAAGGTGCCCTACCTGCTGGTCGTCGGCGATCGCGAAGAAGAAGCCAAGGCCGTGAGCGTGCGCACCCGCGGCGAGGAGACCGGCTCGGTGCCGCTCGAGGAGTTCGTTCGCGAGGTGACCGACGAGGTGGCGGAGCGGCGGTTGCCGGCGGTGGGGTAGAAGCAGACAGCGAAGCTCGGGGTGCCCGGCTTCCGGTCAGCGCGCCGTGAGCCCGTAACAAGGAGGAACAGTGAAGATCGTGGCCATCGCGGGCAGCCCGCGCAAGAACGGTAACAGCACGTCGCTCATGCGTCTCGCCGTCGAGGGCGCACAGGAGCGTGGCGCGACCGCCGTGGTCTTCTCCGCCAAGGAGATGAACGTCGCCGGCTGCCTGGCCTGCGGTTCCTGCAAGCGCGCCGCCGATGCGGTCTGCGTGCAGAACGACGACATGCACGCCGTGTACGCGGAGATCCGCGACAGCGACGCGCTGCTGCTGGCCAGCCCCGTCTACTTCTACGGACTCACGTCGTGGATCAAGCAGGTGGTCGACCGCTGCTACGCGCTGATGCCCTTCGAAGGCGGTCCCGCAGGCGAGCAGCCGGTGCCGCGCATCGCTGCGGGCAAGAGGCTCTACGTGATCACGACGCAGGCCGACGATTCGGTGTTCTACGGCTACCAGGTGCTGTCGGCCATCGCCTACGGCATGACCTGGATCGGCATGAAGCCGGCCGGCCAGCTCATCGCGACCAGTCTCGAGGAGCCCGACGACTGGAAGGGGCGCGACGACCTGATCGCCGACGCCAAGGCGCTCATCGCGGTCTGAGCTTTCCGCGAGGCGGCGGGCGCGAGCGGCGGCGGGGCGGCGGGCAGCGCCCGCGGCCCCGCCGCCGCCCGTTGACGGTCTGTCCAGCGTCTGGCCGGGTAAGATACGCTACGGCTGAAACTGCGGGGATCGCCGGGCGGAGGGGTCAGTGAACAGGGGGTCTGCCGGCGCCGCCGTCGAGCACGCGACGGCGAGCCGGCCCGAGTACGGTAACTGGGTCTCGACGAGGTTCGTTCTGGCACCGGCGGCCATCGCCGTCGTGCTCGTCGTGCTGGCCGTCGCGGCTCAGGTTCTTCGCATTCCCTGGCTGCCGGTTGCTTTGCTCGGGTTGGCGGTCGTGGCCGGCCTGGTGGCCGCCTACTTCGCCTACGCTCGCCGCCTGCTGGCGGCCGGGGACGGCGCCGTGCAGGCGCGCGTCCAGGGCCTCGTTCTCGAGCGCCTCACGTGGGACGGCCGGGGGCGCGCCCTCGACATTGGCTGCGGCAACGGGCCGCTCAGCATCGCTCTCGCCGAACGGTTCCCGCAGGCGCGCGTCACCGGCATCGACTTCTGGGGCGAGAGCTGGGAGTACTCCCGCGACGTCTGCGAGAGCAACGCCGCCGGCCAGGGCCTGTCGGGCCGAGTGACCTTTGAGCAGGCCAGCGCCGCGGCTCTGCCGTTCGCCGACAGCAGCTACGCCGCCGTGGTCAGCAACCTCTGCTTTCACGAGGTGCGCGGCGTGCGCGACAAGCGCGAGGTCGTCAGAGAGGCGCTGCGGGTGCTCGAACCCGGCGGGGCCTTTGCCTTTCAGGACCTCTTTCGCTTGAAGAGCGCCTTCGGTGAGACCGACGATCTGCTGGCCGCGATCCGCGGCTGGGGCGTCGCCTCGGTGCAGTACGCCGACACCGCCAAGTCCGAGTTCATGCCCGGCGCGCTACGATTGCCCTTCATGGTGGGTACGATGGGGATACTGTACGGCCGCAAGTGACGATCAACGAGGAGCGACGTGAAGGGTCAGAGTCGGCGTCGGGTGGCGCGGTGAGCGTGCCGATGGAGCGCGACGCGGGGTGAGCACCGAGTCCGCCACGCGCCTGTACGGCAACGCCGAGCTCGGTGTGCGGTTCGAGATCGACGGCGCGTTCGTTGACGGCCCGCGCGACGACCCCGCGCCCGGTCTGCCCGACAACGTCGTGTCGGCCTACCTCACCGCGAACGGTCCCGACGGCCGGCAGGCCGTGCTGTCGATCTCGCGGGTCGAGGCGGGCTACGAGACGTCGCCCCAGGAACTCGCCGACCAGCTCGTCATCCACAATCGTTATGCGGCCCACACCGCCGAACAGCACGGCTGGACGATCCATTCCCCCTGGAAGGCCGCGATGCTGGCCGGCTACCCGGCGATGCACTGCGACTACGTTGTGCCGGACGCCGGCGCCGCAACGGGCGCGGGGGCCGCGCCGGACGCCGAGGCCGGCCCGCCGGCCGCGGCGCCGCTGGCCTGCGCGCCGCCGCCGGTTGCCTCGGGTGGCGAGCCGTCGTCGCCGGGGCACGTGCAGGCCTGGGTCGCCTACGCGGGCCTGCAGACCTTCCAGGTGACCCTCGGCGTGAACCCCCCGGGCGACCTTGCCCGCAACCGCGCCACCATCGACACTGTCGTGCGCAGCTTCGCGATCAGCGCACCGCAGTCGTCGGCCGGCCGGGCGTGACGAACTCGGACGCGTACACCGGCCGGACCGGGCAAGTGGCCATCGGCGCTGCCTGACGCCATCGCCTGACGCCGCCGCCGCTTGCCGCCGGCGCTTGGCGCCGCCCTCCGCCGGCGCTTGGCGTCGCCCTCCGCCGCCGCTGCATTGTCATCTTGACCATTTCTGGTCATACTGTGACCATGGAGACCGTGACCGTCGCGGAACTCAAGGCCAGGCTCAGCCACTACCTGCGCGAAGTGCGGGCGGGAGGGTCGTTCACGGTCGTCAGCCGCGACATTCCGGTCGCCACCCTGAGCCCACACGATCCCGGGCACGACGACGATCTCGTCATCGTGGCGCCGCACCCCGATGCGCCGTCTCTGGCGGGCATCGACATGGGCCCGCCGCTTCCCGCCCACGTCGACGTGGTCGACCTCATCCGGCAGGGTCGGCGCGACGCCGGCGACACGCTTGCCGACACCCGCACGCGCCGGTGAGGGCAGCCTATCTCGACTCGTCGGTCGTCCTGCGTGTCGTTCTGGGCCAGCCCGACAACCTTGCGGCCCTCCTGCCAGATCTCGAGCCGTTCACATCGGTGCTCACCCAGGTCGAATGCCTGCGGGCGCTCGACCGTCTGCGCTTTGCCGATCCGTCGCTGAGCGACGCACTGGTCGACAAGTGGGCCGGGCTCGCCCGAGTCTTCGGCAGCCTGGCGATCGTCCAGCTTGGGCCGCGCATTCTGAGCCACGCCGCGCAGCCTTTGCCCCTGCCGCTGGCCACACTCGACGCGTTGCACCTGGCGACGGCCGGCGCGGTGCGCGAGCGCCGCCGCCCCGACGTCGCGTTTGCCACCCACGATCGGCAACTCGGGCGCGCCGCCGCGGCCGTGGGCTTCGAGGTCGTCGGGGTCTAGCAGGCTGCGCCTGGCGACGGCACGTGCCGTCGCCAGGCCCTCCGATTGCATCTCTCGCCGCCCGACCATACTAGGGGAGAGGTCGGAGTGTGCTGCCCGACCCGGCCGGGGCTCACGCCGGCGCTCTCGCCGGCAAGGAGGGACGCGATGTCTGCTCAGCGTGCGACGCTCGCCCACGACGCCGTTTCGGCCCCCGACCGCGACACCGAGCGCCGTCTCGACCGGCTGCGCTGGTGGAACGTCGTGGTCGGTCTGGTGCTGGCCGTCCAGGCGGTGCTCATCGCGGTGCTGACCAACGGCTTCGCGCTGCCCGTCACCGCGACCTTCATGACCGGCCCGCCCGGCAGCGCCACGCGGCTCCACCACCTGTTCGACTTGCGGACCGGGTGGGGCGTCGCCGCGTTTCTTGCCATCTCGGCTGCGGCGCTGCTTGTCATCGCCTCGCCGCCGGTGTTCGGCTGGTACCGCCGCAACCTGCTGCGCGAGCGCAACTACGGACGCTGGATCGAGTACTTCTTCAGCTCGTCGATCATGATCGTGCTGATCGCCCAGCTCGTGGGCATCAGCGACATCGCCGCGCTCATGGCGATCTTCGCCGTCAACGCCTGCATGATCCTGTTCGGCCTGCTCATGGAGCGCTACGAGAGTCCGGGCCGGCCGAGCTGGCTGCCCTTCTGGTTCGGTTCGTTGGCGGGCGTGGTGCCCTGGCTGGCGATCGTCGTCTACACCTGGGCGCCGGGTGTGAGCGTCTCGCCGCCGGCCTTCGTGTATGGCATCATCATTTCGCTGTTCGTGTTCTTCAACTGCTTTGCCGTGAACATGGTGCTGCAGTACCGGCGTGTGGGGCCGTGGCGCGACTACCTGTTCGGCGAGAAGGCTTACATCGTCCTCAGCCTGACCGCCAAGGCGCTGCTGGCCTGGCAGGTGTTCTTTCCGGTGCTGGCCTCGACCAAGAAGTAAGAGGGGAAGGGGACGCACGACATGGGCGTTGCGGGTGTGGCACCAGACTCCATCGCCACCGAGCGACTCGTCGGCCGGCGGCTGACGCCGGCCGACGAGTCGCTCTTTCTTGCCTTCCATCGCGACCCGCGAGTGGTGTCCTGGCTTGGCGGCGGGGAAGAGGAGATCAGCGAGCAGGAGAACCGTGAGTGGCTCGACGAGAAGCTGCGCCACTGGGAGATCCACGGCTTCGGCCTCTATGCGCTCTTCGAGCTGGTCGCGCCGGACGGGCCGTCGATCGCACCGCCGCCGCACGCCGCTCCGCCGCACGCTGCATCGGCAGCCGCCGCGCCGCTGCAGCCCCCGTCGCCGCTCTCGGTGCCGCCCGGCCGTTTCGTGGGCCGCGCCGGCATCCATCAGGTCGACCCGGACGTCGGCGAGGTGGTGGGCGACCCCGAGGCGATCGAGCTGATCTACGCGCTGGCCTTCGACGCCTGGGGGAACGGGTTTGCCTCAGAGATCGCCCGACGGCTGCTCGAGGTGGCCCGCGACGACCTCGGCCGCTCCGGGATCATCGCCGATGCGGTGCCCCACAACGTCCGTTCGCGGCGGGTCATGGAGGGGCTGGGCTTCATTTACGAGCGCGAGTTCTGGCACGACGACCACACCATGGTCCTCTATCGCAAGGCGCTCAGTGCGGCGGGCGGCGCCTCGCCGCCGCCCGCCGGCGAACCGCCGCCCGCCGGCGAACGGTCGTCAACCTCGTGAGAAGGCGGCGATGCCCAAGGCCGTAAGCGCCGGACTGGTGATGTACCGGGTGCGCGAGCAGCACCTCGAGGTNNACCTCGAGGTGCTGCTCGCGCACCCCGGTGGACCCTATTACACGCGCAAGGACGCCGGCGTGTGGTCTATCCCCAAAGGCGAGGTGGGCGGCGGTGAGGAGTTCCTCACCGCCGCCCGGCGCGAGTTCGCCGAGGAGACCGGTCTCGAGTCCTGGGGCCCCTACGTGGCGCTGGGTGCCGTCAAGTACAAAAATCACAAGGTCGTCCACGCCTGGGCTTTCGCGGGCGACTTCGATCCGGCGACCCTCGTCAGCAACACCTTCGAGCTCGAGTGGCCGCGCCGGTCAGGCCGGCGCATCGAGGTCCCCGAGATCGACCGGGCGGACTGGTTCGGGCTCAGAGAAGCCCAGGAGAAGATCGTGGCGGCCCAGCGCAGGTTCCTGTTCGACCTCGAAGCGGCCGTGGCGGCGGCAGGTCTCTGAACTNNGATCCTGTTCAATTGTTCAAGGTGCCGTGACACGAGTACTGGGCCCCGACGGGCGCGGAAGGCGCAAATGGGCGCGAACGAGGTCGGACGCGCGAGCGGGGCCCCGCCGGCGGCGCGAAGTTAGACGCGCTTGGTGATACGCGGAATGTGGGGCTTGCCGGCGATCAGGTCGAAAAACGAGACACGCCAGGCGCGCACCATGGCCGCCTCGCGCTGGTCGCGGCGCTCGGCCCGCTCGCGTTTGACCGGGTTGTCGCGATAGCGGCGCGACCACGGCGAGCCCGGTCGGGCGAGGCGCGTCGCGCCGACCAGCGCCACGATGGGCACGAAGCAGCCCAGCAGGCCGGTCCAGAGCTTGCCTTTCAGGAAGCACACGACGGCGAGCGTCACGTTGATCACGACGAGCACGGTGATGACCCAGCCGCCCAGGCGGCCCAGCGGGCTCGCGTCGGCGACATTGAACGGCTGCAGGCCGCCGAGGAACAGCAAAGCGGCGGCGATAGTGACGATCACGGCGTCGACCGAGACGCGGCCCTGATCGTGCCAGTAGACGTTCTCGAGGTGAAGGATCAGGGCGAACTCGTCGAGTGTCAGGGCGACACCGCCGCCAAAGGCGACCGCCGTGGCGATGCCCCAGAAGCCCTGGGGGTTCGTGGCGATGGTGACCAGGCCGGAGATGACCATGACCACCACGCCCACCACCATGTGGTGGATGTGCAGCCCGCCGGGCTTGATGTCGTGGAACCAGAAGCGCACGTTGGCGCGGATCAGGCGGGTGTTGGCGCGGATGCCCAGAAACGTGATCAGCAGACCGAGCGTGAAGGCGATGAGATGATTGCGGCTCGAATCCGGCTGGAACGAGCCGAACAGCGAGATCAGACTGGCCATGGGGGCTGGGGGGTGGGAGGGCGCATTTCCCACAGAATAGCGCATGACGGCGCCCGTGGGGCGGCCGGCGGCGTAACGGCGCCCGGCGCCGCCGTGAGGCCGGCGCCGCCGAGCGGCCCGCGGCGGCGCCGGCCCGGCGGGCGGCGCCCGGTTTTCTTGTCTTGACTTTTGAGACTGCTGTACTACGGTCTGACGCGTCTATGCGCCCAGTCGTGGCGCTCTTGAAGGGGGCTGTCGCCGTACTTTCTCACGCGAGCGTCGGCCGATGGCGTGGTGGTCCTGGGGTAAGGGCGCCGGCGCGAGCCGGCGGAAGGGAGGTACGGTGGAAAGCACGTCGGTTCCTAGCACCGCGGGGGGCGCGGCCGGAACGCCGCAGGGCGGTGACGAAAGCGCCAAAGGCCTGAGCTCGGGCGCTCTCGGGCTGTTCGCCAGCATCGTCATCGGCGTCGCCTCGGTGGCGCCGGCCTACAGTCTGGCCGCGACGGTCGGGATCCTCGCCGGCATCGCCGGCATCGGCATGGGATCGCCGTTCATCTTCCTCGCCGGCTTCGTGCCCATGATCCTCGTCGCTTCCGGCTTCTTCTACATGAACAGGGCCGACCCCGACTGCGGCGAGACCTTCATCTGGACTTCGCGCGCCTTCGGCGCGCCGCTCGGCTGGATCATCGGCTTCGCCGCCGTGGCCTCGTCGGTCATCGTTATGGCCAACCTGGTGCAGATCGCCGCCCAGTACATGTTCCTCATGGTCGGCATGAACAGCGCCGCCGCCTCCACGTTCTGGAACACGGTCGGTGGTGTGGCCTGGATCCTCATCGTCACCGTGTTCGTGGCGATCGGTATCAATGTCTCGGCCCGGGCACAGTACGTGCTCATGGCCCTGCAGATGATCCCGCTGATCCTGTTCACGGCCTGGGCGATCATCAAGGGCTACGCCACGCACCCCGCGGGCTTCGCGCCGATCCGTCTGTCGTGGTTCTTCACGACGCACGTGTCGGGCAGCGCCCTTGCCGCGGGTGTGGTGCTGGCCGTCTTCCTCTACTGGGGCTGGGACACCGTGCTGGCCGTCAACGAAGAGAGCGAGGACTCGCGCACCATGCCGGGCGTGTCGGCCGTGCTGAACACGCTCATCCTGGTCGTGATGTATGTCCTGATCACGGCTGCGATGCAGTGTTACCACGGGCCGGGATTCCTTGCCAAGAACCCCGGCGACGTCTTCAGCCCGATCGCCCACGATGTGATGGGCAGCACCTGGGATCGCCTCGTGTTCCTGTGCATCTTCACGTCGGGCGCGGCCTCGGCTCTCACCACGCTGCTGCCGCTCACGCGTCAGACCCTGTCGATGGCGGCCCATAAGTCGTTGCCCAAGGTCTTCGGCCGCATCCACCCCAAGTACATGACGCCGTTCTGGGGCACGATCATTCTCAGTGCCGTCTCCATCGTCTACTACGTGCTGCTGACCTGGTGGAACGTCAACGCCCTGTACGACGCCATCTCGGCGATCGGCATCATGGTCTGCATCGCCTACGGCGGCACCGGCCTGGCCTGCACCGTCTACTATCGCAAGGAGCTCCTGAAGAGCGCCAAGAACTTCTTCCTGATGGGCGTGGCGCCGACCGCGGGGGCGATAATCTTTGCCCTCATCCTCATCAAGGTGCTCTGGGACGACTACCCCTACGACGGGGGCAACGGCAACAGCTACACCGGCATCCACGGCATCGGTGGTGTGTTCCTGATGGGCGTCGGCACCATGGTGGTCGGCGTGATCCTCATGGCCATCATGTGGATCGTGAGGCCCGAGTTCTTCAAGCGTGGGCCCGAGACCTGGCCCGGCGAAGGACAGCCGATCCCCTACGCCGAGGAGCGGGTCGCTGAGTAACCATCGTAACGACGCGGGGACGGAAGCGCGGGCGCCACAGGCGCCCGCGCTTCCGTCCCCGCGTGTCGCAGCCGGGCGGCGCGGGTACCGTGACCTCATGACGAGGCCAAGGTCGTTGTGCGGCCGCGAGTGTTCGACGCTGCTTGCGGTGTCGTGTATACTGCGCTCCGCGATATGAGCAGAAGCAACCGCTTCTCACCCTGCGCCGTCTGGTCGACAGGGTCCACGAATAAGGAAGGAGACCGGTAGGGACGCTTAAGCGACCCTTTTTCTATGGGAAAGCCTTTCTATCCACGAGACAGGGACCGGCCCAAAGGGCCCGACACCCGCATCCGCATCAACGATGGCATCTACGCCGAGCGTGTCCGGCTGATCGACGAAAACGGTGGCCAGATGGGCATCAAGACGATCCGCGAGGCCCAGGACTACGCGACGGCCAGCAACCTCGACTTGGTCGAGGTCGCTCCGCAAGCCGACCCGCCCGTCTGCCGCATCATGAACTTCAGCAAGTACCGCTACGAGCTCGAGCTCAAGGCGAAGCAGGCGCGCAAGCATCAGAGCAACATCATCATCAAGGAGATCAAGTTTCGCCCGAAGATCGACGCGCACGACTACGAAACCAAAAAGGGTCACGTCGTGCGGTTCCTCGAGCACAAAGACAAGGTGAAGGTGACGATCATGTTCCGCGGCCGCGAGCTGGTGCACCCCGAACGGGGCGAACAACTGCTCATGCGGCTCGCCGAAGAGCTCAAGGAGCTCGCGACCATCGAGTCCAAGCCCAACCTCGACGGCCGCAACATGATCATGATGCTGGCGCCCGTCAAGTCGTAAGGAGAGGGTGCGCATGCCCAAAATGAAGACCCACAGCGCGAGCAAGAAGCGCTTCCGCCTGACCGCGGGCGGCAAAGTCGTTCGCCGCAAGGCCTTCAAGAGCCACATCCTCGAGAAGAAGAGCGCCAAGCGCAAGCGCGGCTTTCGCAAGAACGACCTGGTCAGCCCGAGCGATCGAAGAGAAGTCCTCACGCTCCTCGGCAAACGCTGAAAAGCCGTGAGGGAGCGGGGCGGCAGGCGGCCGTGACGGTCGCGCCACCGCTCACCGGATCAAGGAGTACGACATGCCTCGAGTCAAGCGAAGCGTCAACGCGCGCAAAAAGCGCCGCAAGGTCCTCGAGCAGGCCAAGGGCTACCGCGGCACCAAGCACTCGAGCTATCGCCGCGCCAAAGAGCAGGTCCAGCGCAGTCTCAAGTACGCCTACCGCGACCGCCGCGTGCGCAAGCGCGAGTTCCGCAAGCTGTGGATCGTGCGCATCAACGCCGGCGCCCGCGAGAACGGCCTCTCCTACAACACCTTCATGCACGGCCTGAAGCTCGCCGAGATCGAGCTCGACCGCAAGGTGCTGGCCGACATGGCCGTCGCCGACCCGACGTCGTTTGCCTCGCTCGTCGAGCAGGCCAGGGTGGCGCTCGCCGCCGCGGCCAAGGCCGCGTAGGGCGACCGCCGTCTGTGAGGCAGGTCGACGGCGTGGGGTTTTAGCCGCCCTTACGAGCACTGAGAACCCGCTCGTCAAGCGAGCGGCGTCGCTGCACGTCCGCAAGTACCGTCAGCGCGAGCGCGCCTTCCTGGTCGAAGGCGACGACCTCGTGGCCGCTGGTCTGGCCGCCGGTCTTCTGCCCGAGGCGGTGTTCGCGACCGGCGCAACGGCCGGCGTCGCAGCCTGGCTTGCCGAGGCCGAGCGTCTTCTCGCCGAGTCCGGCCAACTTCGCGCCGAGCCCGGCCGGCGCCACGTCGACATTCCCGTCTACCCGGTCGACGCGCGGGTGGCCGCCCGGTTGTCCACCCTCGAGACGCCTGCCGCGATCATGGCGATCTTCCCGATACCGGCGGCGCCCGCGTTGGCCGAGCTCTGCGCGCCGGCCGGAGCCGGCGACGCTGGTCGGGCGGCTGCGGGCACGGGCGGACCTTCAGGCGCGGCGGCGCTCGTGGTCTACGCCGACCGTCTGTCCGACCCCGGCAATCTGGGCACCCTGGTGCGGGCGGCGGCGGCTTTCGCCGCCGCCGCCCTCATCGCTTCGCCGGGCGCCGTCGATCTGTTCTCGCCGAAGGTGGTGCGGGCCGGCATGGGCGCCGTGTTCGCGCTGCCGCTCTATCAGGACCTGCCGCTCGAGCAGGCGGTCACCGAGCTCGGCGCTCAGACCGTCTACGGCCTTGTGGCCCACGGCGGCGCGCCGCTCGACCGCGTGGCGGCGGCGGCGGGACCGGCGCTGCTGGTCGTAGGCGCTGAGCGCTCCGGGCTGAGCGCCGAGGCGCTGGCCTGCGTCACCGATCTCGTCACGATCCCTCTGGCCGCGACGGCGGGCCCCGGGGTAGAGTCCCTGAACGCCGGCGTGGCCGGCGCCATCGCGCTGTATGAGCTTTCGCGCCGCCTCGCCGGGCCGGCGTGCACGAAGGACGACGCGGGGCCGGACGGCCCCGCGTCGCAGAAGGAGTGACCATGGACGACGCCCAGCTGCACGACCTGCAGGAACGCACGCCCGAGCTCGCCGCGCTGTTGGCCGAGGGGTCGGCCGCCGCGGCCGCCGCCGCCGAGCCCGACGCCCTCGAACAGGTACGTGTGCGCTTTCTGGGCCGCAAGAGCAGGCTCACCGAGATCCTGCGTTCGATCTCCTCACTGCCGGCGGCCGAAAGACCGGTGGTCGGTAAGCTGGGCAACGTCGTGCGTGTCGAGCTCGAGCGTCTGGTCGCGGCCCGCGAGGACGAGCTGCGCGGCGCCTCGCTGGCCGCGGCGCTGACCGCCGAGCGCCTCGACATCACGCTGCCCGGCGTGCCCTTGCCGCGCGGTCACCGGCACCTGATCAGTCGCACCATCCGCGAGGTCGAAGACATCTTTCTGGGGATGGGATACAAGGTCGCCGAGGGCCCCGAGATCGAGCTCGACTACTACAACTTCACGGCTCTCAACACGCCCGACGACCACCCCGCGCGCTCGGTCGACGATACGTTCTTCATCGACCAGCGCACGGCGATCCGACGCGCCGCCGGTGACGCGGGCGCGAGTCCCGCGGGCGCTGCCGCCGTAAGCGCCGCCGGCAGCCCCGGCGGTGACGCCGCCGCCAGCGCGCCCGTGGTCGGCGACCTGCTGCTGCGCACCCAGACCTCGCCGGTCCAGGTGCGCACCATGGAATCTCAGGAGCCGCCCGTCTACATCATCTGCCCCGGCAAGGTCTACCGGCCCGACCTCGACGCCACCCACACGCCCATGTTCCACCAGGTCGAAGGACTGGCGGTCGACCGCGGCATCACGCTGGCCGACCTCAAGGGCACGCTGCATCAGTTCGCCCGCGAGTTCTTTGGCGCCGACCGCGCCATTCGCCTGCGGCCGCACTTCTTTCCGTTCACCGAACCGAGCGTCGAGCTCGACGTGCAGTGCCTGCTGTGCGGCGGCACGGGCTGCCGCTCGTGCAAGTACTCGGGCTGGCTCGAGATCCTCGGCGCCGGCATGGTCGATCCTAATCTCTACGGCTTCGTCGGCTACGACTCAGGCGAACTGCAGGGATTTGCCTTCGGCATGGGCGTCGAGCGCATGGCCATGCTCAAGCATGGGGTGCCCGACGCCCGCGCCCTGTTCGACAACGACCTTCGTTTTCTGGAGCAGTTCTGATGAGAGTGCCGGTCAGCTGGTTGCGCGAGTACGTCGCCTGGGACCGCTCGGCCGAGGAGCTCGCCGAGCTGCTCAGCATGAGCGGCTCCGAGGTCGAGGGTATCGACTGGGTCGGGGCGCCGCACGACCCCGACAATCTGGCGCTGTTTCGCGTGGGCCGCGTGCTCACCAAGGAGCGCCACCCCAACGCCGACAAGCTGTGGCTTTGCACGGTCGACGTGGGGCCGGGCGGCGGCGGGGTCCACCAGATCGTCTGCGGCGCCCAGAACTTCGCCGCCGGCGACACGGTCGCCGTGTCGCTCGCCGGCGCCACGCTCGAGAACGGTCTCAAGCTACGCAAAGCCAACCTGCGCGGCGTCGAGTCCGACGGCATGATGCTCTCCGAACAGGAGCTCGGCTTCGAGCAGACCAGTCCCGGCATCGTCGTGCTGCCGGCCGGGTGGCCGGTCGGCGCGCCGCTAACCGACTACCTGCCGGTGTCCGAACCGGTCCTCGAGATCGAGGTCACGCCCAACCGGCCCGACTGCCTGTCGGTTTACGGCGTGGCCCGCGAGGTGGCGGCAGCGGCGAAGCTGCCGCTGGTGCCGGCGCCCGTCGGCGAACCGCCCGCGACCGGCGGCCCCGCCGGCGCCGCGATCGCCGTCGAGATCGCCGACCCCGACCTGTGCGCGCGCTACGGCGCGCGGGTCATCCGCGGGGTCAGCGTCGGCGCCTCGCCGGCCTGGCTGAAGGCGCGGCTCACGCATGCCGGCATGCGCCCCATCAACAACGTCGTCGACGTCACCAACTACGTGATGCTCGCTCTCGGTCAGCCGCTGCACGGCTTCGACGCCGCCAAGATCCGCGGCGCCAAGCTGATCGTGCGCCGCGCGCGGCCCGACGAGCACATCGTCACCCTCGACGGCATCGACCGCGCCCTGCGGCCCGACAACCTGGTGATCGCCGACACCGAGCGTGCCCTGGTCATTGCCGGCATCTTCGGCGCCATCGACGCCGAGGTCGACGAGCACACCACCGACCTGGTGCTCGAGGCGGCTACCTTCAACGGCCCGAACATCATGCACACCTCCAAAGACGTCGGCTGGCGCAGCGAGGCGAGCCTGCGGTTCGAGAAGGGACTCGACCCCTGTAACGTGCCGCTCGGCCTGGCCATGGCGAGCCGTCTGTTCCACGAGCTCTGCGGCGGCGCGGTGGCGCCGGGCGCTGTCGACGTCTGGGGGCAGCGGCCCCCGGCGCCGCCGCGCTTGCGCTACCATTCGGCCGACTCGGACCGCCTCCTGGGCCTCGTCGTCGCCCCCGCCGAGCAAGCCGAGATTCTGCGTCGCCTGGAATGCGAGGTCGAGTCCGGCGGCGAGCCCGCCGCCAACGCCGGGCTCATCGTCACCCCGCCGCCGTTTCGCCGCGACCTGGAGCGCTCCGTCGATCTGATCGAAGAGGTCGGCCGCGTCCACGGTCTGCAGAACCTGCCCGAGACGCTGCCCCTGCGCCGCGAGGCGAGCGGCCTGCTGACCCGCGACCAGCAGGTGCGCCGGCGCGTCGCCGACACACTGACGGGCGCGGGGCTCGACGAGGTTGTGGCCTACTCGTTCGTGGCGGCCGACGCCGGCACGGCGCTGGGCTTGGCCGGCGACGACCGGCGCGCCGCGCCCATCGCCCTCGCCAACCCGATGAGCGCCGAACAGGCGGTGGTGCGCACAACGCTGCTGCCCGGGCTGCTGGCGGTCGTGGCGGGCAACCTGGCCCGCCAGGCCGAGCGCGTCGCGGTCTTCGAACTGGGGCGCGCCTACCTGCCCCGGGTCACCGGCGACCTGCCGGCGCCGGCGCCGGGTCGCAAGGATGCCGCCCAGCCGTGGCCCCTCGACGAGCCGGAGATGCTGGCCGTCGCGCTGTGCGGGCCGCTCAGCGGCCAGAGCTGGACCGGCGCGCCGCGGCCGACCGACTTCTTTACGATCAAGGGCTGCGTCGAGCTTGTGCTGGCCGGGCTCGGCATTGCCGGCGCCGTGTTCGAGCGCTCGCACGAGCCCTACCTGCACCCGGGCAAGGCAGCCGATCTGCTGCTCGGCGACGATCGCGTGGGTGGCTTCGGGCTGCTGCGTCCCGACGTGGCGGCGCGCTACGGCATCGCCGATCGCGACGTCTGCGTCGCCGAGCTCTCGGTGGCGCCGCTGGCCACCCGCGGGCTGTCGATCGCCTTGTTCGAGGATCTGCTGACGTTCCCGCTGGCCGGCCAGGATCTGGCCGTCGTGCTCGACGCCGACGTGCCGGCGGCCCAGATGCTCGAGGTAGTGCGCCGGGCCGGCGGCCGGCTGCTGCGCACGGCGACCGTGTTCGACGTCTACGAGGGCGACCAGGTGCCGCCCGGCAAGCGCTCGCTGGCCGTGCGGCTCGTGCTGCGCTCGGCCGAACGTACGCTGACCGAGAAGGACATCGGCGGCGTGCGCCGCAAGGTGCTGGCCGCGCTCGAACGCGAGCTGGGGGCGGCGCTGCGCTGAGTAGTTCGCGCCGGCGCAGCTCAGCGAGTTGCATTTTTTGCGCGGTTCGCGTAAAGTGCCGCGCACTGTGAGCCGTCTGAGCCTCATCGTCATGTGCTCGACGCGCCGCTCCCGCGGCGCGCTCGACGGCTGCCTGTGGTCACGGGCCCGACGCGCACGACGCACGCCGGCCGGTGGTCGCTAGGCGTCTGGTCTCTCTCTTTTCGATCTCCTGAGACGGTCCGCTTCCGCCGCGCCGGCTTCGCTTGTCCTGTCGTTTTCAGTGTCCGGAGCGCCTCATGACCATCACCAGTGTTCTGCCTGCGATCGCCGGTCCCGGCGACATGCTCGTCGCCGGCGCGACGGCGCGCCGGCGGCCTACTGTGTCCGACGCGCCGCCGGTCTTGTATAGTATGCACGACATTCCTGCATCATCGGGGGCTCGCCGGCTGCAGCCGGTCGGCGGCGGACAGGTGGGGAAGATGGCGTCATCCGAACCCAGGTACAAGCGCAAGGCCATAACCAAGGCGGAGCGCCTGAGGCTGATCCAGACCCTGGTCATGCAGCGCGAGATCGCCACGCAGCGCGAGCTCGTTCACTCCCTCGACGCCCTGGGCTGCGCGATCACTCAAGCGACGGTCTCGCGCGACATTCGCGAGCTCGATCTGCAGAAGGTGCGCACGCATCTGGGGCGGGCCAAATATGTGCTGTCGTCACGCGAGCGCCCCAAAGACCCCGAGCAGGCCGCCGGCCACGTGCTGCGCGACTTCGCCCGATCGACCGCGATCGCCCAGAACCTCGTCGTGGTGCGCTGCGAGATCGGCACGGCCTCGACGGTCGCCCGCCAGATCGACAACCTGAACCACTCCGACATCGTCGGCACGCTGGCCGGCGACGATACGTTCGTCATCATCCTCCAGGACAGCGGCACCGCCGCAGAGATGCAGCGTTACCTCAACCGTCTCCGAGAGGCCTAGCGCGCAGGCACCTTCTCGCGCGCACGCCAGCCGACCCGCTGTGACCGCCGCG
>PLTW01000125.1:0-6704 GCA_003164655.1 Actinomycetota bacterium | reverse complement strand
GGCGGCCTCGACACCTCGGCCCTCATCCCCTGGCTGCAGGAGAACTACGGCTACCAGGTGGTCGCCTGCCTCGTCGACATCGGCCGCGTCAAGGACGTGCCCGGCACCATGGCCCGCGCTGAGGCGGCCGGCGCCATCGCCGCCGTCGCCGTCGACGCCAAAGAGGAGTTCGCCGAGCATTACTGTCTGCCGGCCCTCATGGCCAACGCCCTCTATGAGGACAAGTACCCGCTGTCGACGGCCATCGGCCGGCCGCTGATCGCCAAGAAGCTCGTGGAGACGGCCCACCGCTACGACGCCCAGGCGGTCGCTCACGGCTGCACCGGCAAGGGCAACGACCAGGTGCGCATCGACATCGGCGTGCGGGCCCTCGACCCGGCTCTTACGATCGTCGCGCCGGCGCGGGGCGCCGACTGGCCGAGCCGCGAGGAGCTGCTCGACTACGTGGCCGCCCACAACATCCCGGTCAACCTCACCAAGAAGAGCCCCTACTCCATCGACGAGAACCTCTGGGGGCGCAGCAACGAGTGCGGCGTGCTCGAGGACCCCTGGGTGGCCCCGCCCGAGGACGCGTTCCAGTTCGTCAGGTCGGTGGCCGAAGCCCCCAACCAGCCCCAGCACGTCGTGGTGAGCTTCGAACAGGGCAAGCCGGTGGCGCTCGACGGCGTGGCCATGGGCATGGTCGAGCTGGTCGAGACGATCGACGGTATCGGCAACACGCACGGCTTCGGCCGTGTCGACATGATCGAGAACCGCCTGGTCGGCATCAAGAGCCGCGAGGTCTACGAGGTGGCCGGCTCGCTGGCGCTGATCACGGCTCACCGCGAGCTCGAGGACCTCGTGCTCACTCGCGACCTGCTGCATTTCAAGCGCAGCATCGAGAGCAAGCTGGCCGACATGATCTACGAGGGCCAGTGGTTCGATCCGCTGACCGAGGCCTGCAAGGCCTTCCTGTTCCAGAGTCAGGAGCGGGTGACCGGCGACGTGCGGCTGCGCTTTCACAAGGGTGGCTGCGTGCCCGACGGTCGGCGCAGCAGCTACTCGCTGTACAGCTACAAGCTCGCCACCTACTCAAGCGAGGATGAGTTCTCGCACGAGGCGGCGGCCGGTTTCATTACGCTGTGGGGCCTGCCGATCGAGGTGTGGGCGCGCATCGGCAAGGAGCACGACCTCACGGGCGACCTCAGTGTGAACGACGAGGCGGGCGCGCCGGCGTGACGGGTCGTCGGGTACGGGTCGCCGCGACGGTGGGCTCGCTGTGATGAGGTGGCCGTGAGGGAGGGGCTATGATCGCGGTGCCGGGTGAGCGATCACTCGGCGCCGCGGGGCGGCCGAGCAGGGAGGGACCATGAGCAAGGCCCGATCGGGACGGTTCGCTGGTGAGCGGTCGGCGGCGTTTATCGCCCTGAACTCGTCGCTCACGCTCGATTGGCGACTGTGGCCCGAAGACATCGAGGGATCGACGGCCCACACGCAGGCGCTCAAGCGTGCGGGAGTCATCGCCGATGCCGACCTGCGCGCTATCGAGGACGGCCTCGCCCAGGTGGCGAGTGAGATCGAGTCGGGCGCCTTCGTGCCCCGCGATGACGACGAAGACGTCCACATGGCGATCGAGCGCCGCCTGACCGAGCTGTGCGGCGCGCCGGCCGCCAAGCTTCACACGGCGCGCAGCCGCAACGACCAGGTGGTGACCGACGTGCGGCTCCATCTGCGCCGCGTGATCGAGGGTCACCGCGACGCCTTGCGCGGCCTCCAGGAGCTGCTGCTCGCCCGGGCCGAGCCGCACGTCGAGACGGTCATGCCCGCCTACACGCATCTGCAGCGCGCCCAGGTGACATCGCTGGCTCACCACCTGCTCGCCTGGTTCTGGATGCTCGAGCGCGACCGCGACAGGTTCGCGGTCGCGCTCGACGCCTGCCTCGAGCTGCCCCTCGGCGCCGGAGCGGCCGTTGGCCTCAACTACGATATCGACCGCGCCGCCGTGGCCGCGGAGCTCGGTTTCGAGCGGGTCGCGCCCAACTCGCTCGATGCCGTCGCCGACCGCGACTTCGCCTGCGACTATCTCGCGGCGGCGGCCACCCTGGCCATCCACCTCAGCCGCATCGGCGGCGAGATCGTGCTGTGGGCCACCGCCGAGTTCGGCTTCGTGGCTTTGCCGGACGCCGTGAGCGGCGGCTCGAGCATCATGCCGCAAAAGCGCAACCCCGACGCCGCCGAGCTCATGCGTGCGGCCGGTCCGCGAGTGGCCGCCGACCTGCAGGGACTGCTGACCACGCTGCACGGTCTGCCGCTTGCCTACAACACCGATCTGCGCGAAGACAAGCGCTACCTGTTCGACGCCGTCGACTGCATCCAGGCGTTGCTGCCGGTCGTCGCCGAGCTGCTGGCCGGCGTGAAGTTCGACACCGGGACCATGGCGGCGGCCTGCGGCTCGTTTCTCATGGCCACCGACGTGGCCGACGAGCTCGTCGCGCGGGGCCTGCCGTTCCGCGAGGCCCACCACGTCACCGGCGCGCTGGTGCGGCGCTGCCTCGAAAAGGGCTGTGAGCTCGGCGAGCTGCCTCCCGACGAGCTCGCCGCGCTCTCGCCGGCGCTGGCCGGCGGCATCGCCGGCCTGGCCGACGCGCGGCGTTCGCTGGCCGCCAAGGTGAGCGCCGGCGGTTCGGCGCCCGTGCGCGTGCGCGAGCAGCTCGCCCTGGCTCGCGAGGCGCTCGAGGCCTAGCGGTAAGGGAACAGGGCGGCGGGGACTTCGGGCGGCGCCGAGCCGATTTCTGGCACTGCCGCCGGGGTCCCCGCCACCGTCGCGCGGCGGGGAGTGGCCTCGACGGGCCGCCCTGCACGGCGGACGGCAGCGGCCGTGAGCTAGAATCTCGGGCATGGACAACGACAGGCCGCGAGCCGTCCTCTTCGATCTTTGGGGCACGCTTGTGCCGAACCGACCGGAACGGCGCGATGCCGTCGCCCATCTGATGGCGGTCGACCTGGCGGTCGACACGGGCGCGTTTGCGGCGGCTATTCGGGCGTCGCATCGGGAGCGGTTCGCCGGGCTCACGGGCTCGCTTGCCGAGACGCTGCGCCTGCTGGCGGCATGCTGTGGGGGAGACCCGGACGCCGACGCCGTCGAACGGGCGGCTACGCGGCGCCTGGAGTTGACTCGCGAGCTGCTCGCCGCCGACGCCGAGACGCTGGCGACGCTCGACGCCGTGCGCGCGGCGGGATGGCGGCTCGGCCTTGTCAGCGACTCGTCGATCGAGACACCGGCCGTGTGGTCCGGCTGCCCGCTCTCGAGTCGTTTCGAGGCGGCCGGCTTCTCCTGCCTTGTCGGCGTGCGCAAGCCGCGGCCCGAGATCTACCTCCACGTTACGCGCAGCCTCGGAGTTGCGCCGCCGGAGTGCGTCTATGTCGGCGACGGCGACAGCCGCGAGCTGAGCGGCGCCGCGGCACTCGGCATGAGCGTCCTGCGGCTGCGCCTCGCGAGTGGCGGGGCATCCGGTCACTACGAGGGCGACACTGCTTTTGTCGGCCCCGAGATCGCTCAGCTCGAGGAGCTCCTGAGCCATCCGTTCCTGACCGCGGCGGAACCGCGATCCACGCTTGCCTGAGAGCGTCGGCAGCGTTGACGAGGGCTCTGGCCGCGACGGCGCCGAAACTCGCGGCATCGTGAGCGAGCGTCTGCCCTGCGCGTTTTTCGACCGGCCCGTTCTCGAGGTCGCTCACGATCTGCTCGGCTGTGCCTTCATGTGCGACGGCGTTGGTGGCCGGCTGGTAGAGGTCGAAGCCTACCGCGCCGACGACCCGGCGAGTCACTCGTACCGAGGCCGGACGGCGCGCAACGCGGTCATGTTCGGCCCGCCGGGCCGCCTGTACGTCTACTTCACGATGGGACTGCACTTCTGCGTCAACGTCGTCTGCGAGGCTGAAGGCCAGGCCGCCGCCGTGCTGTTGCGCGCTCTCGAACCCACCGACGGCCTCCAACGCATGCGGGAGCGCCGCGGCCTTGAAGACCTGCGGCGCCTCTGCAGCGGCCCTGCCAGGCTCACTCAGGCGCTTGCCATCGGCCGCGCCGACAACGGGCTTTGCGCGTGCGGGCCGGTTTGCGACGCGGACGGCCCGGCCGGGACGGGCGACGGCGCTCCCGACAGAGCCGGCTTCTTTGCCCGCGAGAGTGTCGAGGGCCGCGATCCCGCGACCTGGTCGCGCCGCGCGCCGCGCATCGTGGCGACCCCGCGCATCGGTGTCACTGCCGCGCCCGGCACGCCCTGGCGCTTCGTCGACGCCGACAGCCGCTTTTTATCGCGCCCGCTGCCGCGCGCCCGCCGGCGCTGACGACGTGTGCCGGGCCCGGCGCCCGAGTACGACCGTACTGGGTAGTAGAATGGTAGCCAGGCCACAAGCGTTCGTGTGCGACCTCGCGGTCGCGCCCCCGAGTCACCTCACGAAAGGACTCACGTGAAGCTAGGAGAGATGTACGAGACCGCGATCCGCATGGGCATCGAAGCCGATCCCCGAGGCCGCGAGCGCGTCGCGCGTTCACTCGCCATGGCCGAACGCCGTTACGAGGCGCTCCCCGACTATCTCAAGGACCTCTTCGACGACGAGGAGCTGACCAACCCGTACATCGACACCCGCATCTACGTGGGCGACCGCGACACCGAGGTCACCTCGATCATCGCCGGCATCGACATGAACGTCGGGGAGGTGCTGCTCACCGACCGCCTGCGCGAAAAGGGTCGTCGCATCGACGCCATCTACACCCACCACCCCGAGGGCATGGCGCTTTCCAAGCTCGATCGCGTCATGGAGATGCAGGCCGAGGTGTGGGAAACGTGGGGTGTGCCGATCAACGTCGGCGAGTCGGTCATGGACGAGCGCCGGGTCGAAGTCCGCCGCCGCTTCATGCCCATGAACGTCGACCAGGCGATCGACGCCGCCGGTCTGCTCGGCATCCCGTTCTTCTCGGCCCACACGCCGACCGACAACCTCGTCACGAGCTTTCTGAGCCGTCTCCTGGCCGAGCGCGAGCCGCTGCTGGTCGACGACGTGCGGCGCGTGCTGTTCGAGGTGCCCGAGTATCGCACGGCGGCCGCCAGAGGAGCCGGACCGTATGTCGTCGAGGAGAAGGCCGGCAAGTATGCCGGCAAGGTGTGGGTCGACATGACCGGCGGCACCGAGGGTCCGGTGCCGATCATGGAGAAGCTCGCCGACCACGGCGTCGGCACCATCGTCGGCATGCACATGAGTCCCGAGCTGCGCAAGGTGGCCGAGGACAACCACATCCACGTGGTGATCGCCGGCCACATCTCGAGCGACTCGGTGGGCGTCAACCTGCTGCTCGACGAGTACGAGCGCCACGGCGTTCAGATCGTGCCGACCTCGGGGCTTATCCGCGTGCGGCGCGATGCGGAGTGGAAGCTGATCGCCGACTGAGCGCTCTCGCGCCACTGCCCGGGTCTGCGGCGCGGCCGGCGGCCGAGCTGCTGGCGCCGGCCGGGGGGGCGCCTGCTTTGCAGGCGGCCCTGTCGGCCGGCGCCGACGCCGTCTACCTCGGCCTGGACACCTGGAGCGCGCGGGCATTTGCCGGCAACTTCGCACCGGCGGCGCTGCCGGCGGCGATCGACCGCGCCCACCTCTTCGGCGCTCGCGTGCATCTCGCCCTGAACGTGTTGCTCAAAGACGACGAGCTCGCGCCCGCCCTTGCGGCTCTGGAAGCGCCCTACCGCGCCGGCCTCGACGCCCTGATCGTCGCCGACCTCGGTTTTGCGACGCTCGTCCACGAGGCCTATCCGGACCTCGAGCTGCACGCCAGCACGCAGCTCGACACGCACTCGAGCGCTCAGCTCGAGCTCCTCGCCGGGCTGGGCTTCACGCGCGCCATCCTGGCGCGCGAGCTGAGTCTCGACGAGATCGCCGCGCTCGATCCGCACGGCCTGGCCCTAGAGGCGTTCATCCACGGCGCCCTGTGCTACGGCTACTCGGGCGCCTGCCTGCTGTCGAGCATGGCTTCGGGGCGCAGCGGCAACCGCGGGCGCTGCAGCCAGGCCTGCCGCATGCGCTACCGGCTCACCGAAGGCCGGCCGCGCGGCGGCTCGGGCCCCGGCATCGACACCGCGGCCCGAGCCGACACCGCCGCAGACGGCGGCGAGCCGCATCGCGTCCTGTCGACCGCCGATCTCGCCGCCATCTCGGCCCTGCCGGCGCTGCTCACGGCCGGGGTCACCTCGTTCAAGATCGAGGGCCGCATGAAAGACGCGGCCTACGTTGCCGTGACCACCGCCGTCTATCGCGAGGCGCTCGACGCGGCGCTGGCCGATCCCGACGGGTTTACAGTGCTGCCGCAGTGGCTCTCGCGGCTCGAACAGAGCTTCTCGCGCGGCTTCACCACGGCGCACCTCGAGGGCGACCACGCCGCCGTGCGCAGCGGCGGTCGCGGCGGTCACCGGGGCGTCCAGGTCGGCCGGGTCGAGGCCGTCGACGAGGCCGGGGGAAAGGTGACGGTGCGTGTCGTCCGCGACCTCAACGAGGCCGATGTCGTGCAGATCTACACCATCTGGGGATCGACCCAGCCGGCGCGGCTGGCGGCCTTGCTGGCCGGCGGCCGGCCCGGCGACGAGCGGCTCGTGTTGCGCCTGAGCGAGAGGGTGAGCGTCAAGGACAGGGTATTCCGCACGAGCTCCGGACAGATGGATGCCTTCGCCGCCGACGCG
>PLTW01000135.1 GCA_003164655.1 Actinomycetota bacterium | reverse complement strand
CATGGCCCAGACTAGGATGGCGATAGTGATGAGCAGCCAGAGCTCGCAATGAGGGGAGGACGGAACAATGTCAGAGTCCGCGTACCCGGAGATGCTCTATCGATTCCTCGGCCACACGGGGGAGAAGGTTTCGGCGATCGGGGTGGGCGGTTTCCACCTCGGATTGGGGCAGGTCGACGAACAGCTGGCCATCCGGATCGTTCGCACGGCGATAGAGCGCGGCGTCACCTTTATGGACAACTGCTGGGACTACAACGACGGCGTCAGCGAGATCCGCATGGGAAAGGCACTCCGAGACGGCTATCGGGACAAGGCGTTCCTGATGACCAAGATCGACGGCAGGTCGAAGAAAGAGGCGGCGAGGCAACTCGACGAATCGCTTCGCCGCCTCCAGGTCGATTACCTCGACCTCGTGCAGCACCACGAGGTTATCCGCTACGAGGACCCGCATCGCATCTTCCATGAGGAAGGCGCCAACGCTGCGCTCGTCGAGGCCCGTGAGGCCGGCAAGCTCCGCTACATCGGCTTCACGGGTCACAAGGATCCGCGCATCCACCTGTACATGCTCGAAGTCGCCGCGGCTCACGGGTTCACGTTCGACGCGGTCCAGATGCCGCTCAACGTGATGGACGCGCACTACCGGAGCTTCGAGAAGCAGGTCCTCCCGTACTTAGTCGAGCACGATATCGGCGTCCTCGGCATGAAGTGCCTGGCCGACGGGATCCTCCTCGAGTCGAACACGGTGACGCCGATCGAGTGCCTGCACTACGGGCTGAACCTGCCCACGTCGGTCGTCATCACGGGAATAGACAGCCTCGAGATCCTCGATCAGGCTCTCGAGGCGGTACGCACGTTCCGCCCTCTCAGCGAGCAGCAGGCGGCATCGCTGCTGGCGCGGACCGCGCAGGCGGCGTCGAGCGGCGGGTTCGAGCCCTTCAAGACCACGTCGGTCTTCGACGGCACCGCTCAGCACCCGGAGTGGCTTGGAGAGGAGCCCGAGCGCGTGCCCTGAGGTTGGGGACGCGACTCGAATGTTGCATCACCCTGCAGTCAAGTGATCGAGTCTGTGTGCATGTCGATGCGGTGCGCGACGACCTCGAGACGCTCGAACTCCAGGTTCTCCCGGGATCTAGCCAACCCGCCTCACCTGCAAAGCGCCCGCTCGTGGTCTTGGCTGCACCACCCTGCGCGCGGTGTCTAGCCCTGCCCGCGAGCCTCCGCGGCGTACTTGCGATACCAGTCGCGCCAGATGAGTCGGTAGACCTTGACCCCGTGCGGGATGCGCCGCAGCCCCGGGATGAACGGCAGCGTGAGCAGTATCACGAACAGGACGGTCATGATGACCACGACGATGAGATCGGCATTGTCGGCGTCGGCGATCGCCGGCACCTCGTACCAGACCTGGTAAACGTCGAGCCACCAGGCGCCGGGGTAGTTGCCGGTCTCGTGGACGATGCCCCATTGCGGGTTGCCGAGCTGCTGCAGGTGCGCGGCTGTGTCCGTGTAGGGGCTCGCGATGCTGAAGAAGAGCAGCGCCTTGGTGACGTCGAAGGTGTAGGGGTAGTAGTTGTTGCCGTCGGCCGCGAAGGCCCCCTCGAGCAGTCCCGAGCGTCCTAGTCGCAACATCCCGTCCATCATCACCGCGACCGGCCCATAGTCGCCCGACGTCACCGTGACGGCGCCGCCGGTGACCGTCGCGGTCGCGAGGGCCTTGCGGTAGGCGGCAAGCCAGGCGGCCTGCTGCTGCGGTGTCGCTCCGGTGTAGCGGTCGACAGCGAGTCCGATTGCCGGATCGAGTGTGGCGGCGCGGCGCAGCGGCTTGATGATCAGGTCGCGCGGCGGGTCGATCGGGGTGGTGACGCCGAAGAGGTCCTTGGCCCAGGCGGCCGGGGCGATCGGGCCGATGTGCTGCGCTGCACCCGTGTCTGCGTCGTACGGCGGGCCGTAGTCGGCGACCGACGAGATCTCGGGGTCCTGGGCGAGGATGCCGGCCGCCGTCTGCACGAAGGCAAGGGGCTGCGCCGTAGCGACGCCCTGCGCGTTCACCGTCGGGTAGTCGGGCGCCTTGAAGACGATCGACAGGATAACGGTCGCGATCACCACCAGGGCGAACACGATGAAGCCCTCGCGCAGCAGGTCGTACGGCTTGAGAGGCACGCCGTGCAGGTTCTTCTGGGTGCGCGTCCCGGCAGCGCTCAAGTCGAGGACTTCGCCGGCCCTCGCCGGCTCGGCGTTTGTGGCGTCAGTCGTCATAGGGCCGCACGGGGCTGTCGCGGCGCACCAGGAAGAGGTGCAAGCCGATGATCGCTGCCACTACGAGCGGCATCACGACCGTGTGCAACATGAGGACCTGGCCGGTGTTCATGGTGTTGAAGAGCGCCCCGATGCCGGCCGCGTTCATGGCGTCCTTGGCCTGGGTTGCGATCCACTGCGAGTCCCAGTTGGTCTGCAGCAGGTAGCCGGTTAGTCCGGTGAAGATGGCGGTGGCGAGCAGCAGCGAGCCGACCATCCAGGTGGCCCAGCGGCCGTCGCGCCAGGCGCCCAGGAAGAACTTCGTGGCGAGGTGGGCGAAGAGGGCAGCGAAGAAGATTTGGACGCCCCAGAAATGGATGTAGTCGAAGAATCGCCCGACGCTGTTGGTGTGGTACCAAAAGGGGCCGCCCAGGGCCAGCAGCACGCCGGAGACGATGAGCAGCACAAACGACATCAGCGCGGTTGCCCCGAACAGGTAGGCGATCGAGTTGACGTAGACCGGCATGCGGGTGGGCAGTGCGTCTTCGACGGTCAATGACCGCCGCAGCGCGCGTTGCGCGCCCGTGGTGAGGTTCACGCCGCCCTCCTCAGCCGATCCAGCGGGGGATTCGCGCCCAAGCGCCAGCCACAAAGGCGGCGACGACGACCAGCCAGGCGATCAGGTTCGGCCAGGCGACGGTGACCGGGACGCGCAGCAGCTTGAAGGTGAAGTAGGGGACGCCGGGCAGGAGCTCGGGGGGCAGCGGGTGCACGTGATCTCCTTGCGAGCTGGATTGGCGCGGCCGAGTCTACACCCGGTCCAACAGCACGGCCCGCGGCACGCGCTGGCTGGAAGGGATGTCGTGTGCAAATCGCGCCCCGCATCTCGGTCTGGGCACCACGCCGAGATTCACGGTGCGGGCCCGAGGGTGCCGCGACCGACACCGATCTCAGCCTGAAAGGGGCGGTCCAGGTTGCGTCGGTAACAGCCCACCCGCCTGACGTCGGCCTTGCGTCGGCGACCGAGCAACAAGGCCTGCACTCGGCTCACTTCATCTCGTCACGCATGACTTGAAGACCTGTGTGCGGTAGGAG
>PLTW01000124.1 GCA_003164655.1 Actinomycetota bacterium | reverse complement strand
CCGCCTCGCCGGTGACCGCGCAGGTCAGCACGACCTGCACGTCGGCCTCGGCGGGGTCGCCGACCGCCCGGCAGCCGCGAGTGGCCAGTCTCTCGAGCACGGCTTCGCTGTCGGCCTGACTCACTTTGCAGCCGGTAAAGGCGGCGTGGACGCGCAGCGGCACGGCTGTCCCGCGGGAGCCGGCGCTATCGTGACCGGGGGCGCCGGCGCGATCGTGAGCGGCGGCGCCGGGGCGATCGTCGGCAGGAGCGCCGAGACGATCGCGTCGGCTCGCCGTCATCGGTGCGGCGCCTCGAGCACGAGGCAGCTCCACTCGCCCTCCGAGTCGGTATGCCGCCGGCGGTAGCCGCCGAAGGCGGCGAGCGCCGGTGCCAGCTGTTCGTTTAACAGGCCGGCCAGCACTACGGTGTGCGGGTGGGCGGCGCCGGCGGCGAGGGCGCCGGCATATCGCGACCCCAGGGCCACGATCGGCGTCAGTGCGATGTTGGCGACCACGACCTCGGCGTCGGGCAGCTCGATCGCCGGGTCGGTCACATCGGCGCCGAACAGCAGCGGCCGCAGGCCGTTGCGCCGCGCATTGGCTTCGGCGATCACCAGCGCCGCCGGGTCGTTGTCGAGGGCGAACACCGGCGCGAACCCCAGCCGCATGGCCGAAAGCGCCAGCACCCCCGTGCCGGTACCGGCGTCGAGCAGCGAGCCGCGCGGCAGGCCGTCGAGCGCCGCCAGACACTGGCGCGTGGTCGGGTGCGAGCCCGTGCCGAAGGCCATGCCGACGTGGATGATGACGTCGAGGGTGTCGGGCTGCGGCGCCCACCACGGCGGCCGCACCGTCACGGCGCCGACCGTGACCGGATGGTGGAACGAGCGCCACTGATCTTCCCAGCCGCCCTCTTCGGGCTCGACGAAGAGGCGACCGAGCCCCCGCAGCGCGGCCAGGGCGCCGCCGCGCTGCGCGGCATCCCAGGCCTCGTCGGTCAGCCAGAAAGTCACCACCGGCAGGCTTTCCTGCCAGCCGTCGAGGCCCAGGTCGAGCAGGGCCCCGACCACTTCGTCGTAGCGCCCGTCGGCGACCTCGAGGGTGCAGCGCCTGAACGGCCCGGCGGTCATTGTCTGAAGGCGGCGCGCAGCTTGTCGAGGAAACCCTCGTCGGGCTGGTAGTTCTTGTCGGTCGACAGATCCTCGAAGCGCTGCAGAAGCTCGCGCTGCTCGTCGCTCAAGTGGCGCGGCACCGTGACGTTGGCCACGACGCGCAGATCGCCGCGGCCGTACCCCTGGAGCGCCGGCACGCCGCGATTGCGAAACACCTTGACGTCGCCCGGCTGGCTGCCGGCCGGCAGCTTGAGCTCGATGTCGCCGTCGAGCGCCGGCACGATGGTCTTCAGGCCCAGCGCGGCGTCGACCATGGTGAGGTCGAGCCGGTAGACGAGATCGTCGCCGTCGCGCACGAAGCGCGCGTCGGGACGCACGCGAGCGAGCACGTACAGATCGCCGGGCCGGGCGCCCGGGCCGCCGGCGCCGCCCTCGCCGGTGAGCCGCAGCCGCTGCCCGTGGGCGATGCCCGCCGGGACCTCGACCGTCACCGTGCGGGTGGCCCGCCGCCGGCCGGTGCCGCGACACGACTCGCAGGGCTCGCGCACGATCGTGCCCTGCCCCCGGCACACGCTGCAGGTACTGGTGCGGACGAACTGGCCAAAGCCGCCCAGCGAGCTGACCTCGCGCGTGCGGCCGGTACCGCCGCACTGCGGGCAGCTCTCGCGACCGGTCCCCGACTTGGCGCCGCTGCCCCGGCAGGTCTCGCAGGGCACGTCGGCGCGCACCTCGACGTCGCGCGACACGCCGAAGACCGCCTCGACCAGGTCGAGCTCGACATCGACTTCGACGTCGTCGCCGCGCGGCGCCCCGGCCATGGCCGAGGCGCCCCAGGGCCCGCCGGCCCCGGCGTCGCGCAGCACCGAGCCGAACGGGTCGCCGCCGAAGAACACGCCGAACAGATCGGCAAAGCCGAATTGCGAGAAGTCGGGCACGGCCTGGCCGCGCAGACCGTCGAACCCGTAGCGGTCGTAGGCCGCCCGCGACTGGTCGTTGGAGAGCACCTCGTAGGCCTCGGCGAGCTCCTTGAAGCGCGCCTCGGCGTCGGGGTCGTCGGGGTTCACGTCGGGGTGGAACTGGCGCGCCAGCCCGCGGAAGGCCTTCTTGATCTCGGCGTCGCCGGCGTCGCGGCCGACGCCCAGCACGTCGTAATAGTCGCGCTTCATCTACCAGGTCTCTTCGAGCAGCGAACTGAGCGTGACTGCGGCGCCGCGCACGGCGGTGATCGCCGTCTGGTAGTCCATGCGCGTCGGCCCCAGAACGCTCACCGTGCCGAGGTTGCGGTTGGCGACCCCGTACGTGGTGGCCACCAGCGAACAGTCCCGCAGCAGCGGGTCGCCGATCTCGCGGCCGATACGCAGGTACAGGTCGGGGCTGCGCAGCGCCTCCGAGAGCAGCTGCAGCAGGTTGTAGCGCTCCTCGAGCAGACCGACGATATCGTTCAGATGGCCGGCGCCCTGCTCGGTCAGGCGTTCGAGCAACCGCGCCGTGCCGCCCAGGTGCAGGCCGTCGGCGTCCTGCTCGACCACGATCTCGAACGCCGGCCGCAGCTCGGCCAGAAAGGCGCGCTCCTGGGCGCCGAGCTCGGCGCTCGAGAAGGCCGAGTCGATCACCCGCGTGCCGATCTGCTTGCCGGTCAGGCGTTCGTTCAAGTAGACGCGAGCGAAGTCGGCCAGGCCCTCGTCGATGGGGCGCTCGACGCGCACCACGCGCTTGGTCACGCGCCCGCTGGTGGTGATCACCACGACCATTACCACGTGCGGCTGCAGCGAGAGCACCTCGACATGGCGGATGTTGGTGGTCGAAAGCGACGGCGCCGAGACGATGGCCAGCAGCTCGGTGGCCCGCGAGAGAGCCTCGGCGGTGACCTCGAGAGCCTCGTCGATCTCGCTGCGTACGGTAGCGTGGTCGACCGGCAGCGCCGCCGCGTCGTGATGTTCCTTGACGATGGCGTCGACGTAGTAGCGGTAGCCGGCGTCGGTAGGCACGCGACCCGCCGAGGTGTGCGGGTGATCGAGCAGGCCGAGCTCCTCGAGCGCCGCCAGGTCGTTGCGGATGGTCGAGGACGCTATGCCGAACGTTTGCGACTCGAACAGCAGCCGCGATCCGACCGGCGAGCCCGAGGCGATGAACTCCTCGACCACCGCTCCCAGGACCAGCTCCTGTCTGGGCGTCAGAGCCACTCATGCCTCCAGAAACGAAGAATCGCGAAACAGGCGCACGCAGACCCCGTTGGCCACGTACCTCCCCTTTCGCGTCACCCGCAGTGTACCACCTGTGAGCGCGACCAATCCAGCGCCGGCGAGCGCCGGCACGGCGCCCTCGTCGATCGCCCCGGCGAGCGCCGCCAGCGGCACGCCGGCGCCGGTGCGAGCGGCCAGCAGCAGGCGCTCGCGAGCGCGCGTCGCGGCGCTGAGCGTCTCCTGCTCGCGGGGCGGTGCGACGCCGCGTTCGAGCGCCGCCAGGTACGCCTCGAGGTCGGGCAGATCGCGCTGTCGCACGCCGGCGACGGTGCCCACCGCCCCAGGGCCAAGACCCAGGTAGTCGCGACCGTTCCACACCGCGCCGTTGTGGCAGCAGCGCTGTCCGGGACGAGCGAAGTTGCTGACCTCGTACCATTCGTAGCCCAGCTCGCCCAGACCGGTCACGATGCGCCGGTACATCACCGCCAGGGTCTCGTCGTCGGGCAGCTCTGGCGCATCCCAGCCCAAACGCGCGGCGCCGGTCGGCGCGACCCGAGCGCCCAGTACGGCGTCGGGCGCCAGGGAGAGCTCGTAGTACGACACGTGGTCGGGCCGCAGCCGCTCTACCATGGAAAGCTCGGCCTCGATGTCGGCCGCCTGCTGCCCCGGCAAGCCGAACATCAGGTCGACCCCGAGCCCCGGGGCACCCGGTCGCTGCGCGCGGGCGCCCGGTCGCTGCGCGCGGGAGCCCGGTCGCTGCCCGAGGACACCGACGCCGGCTTCGCGCAGCCGCGCGAAGGCGGCCGCGGGATCGGCTTCACCGCGGCGGCCCAGCGCCGCCCGCAGGGACGCGTCGAAGCTCTGGACGCCGAGCGACACCCGCAGCCGGCGCGTCGCGGCCCAGGCGGCATAGGCGGGGGTGACATCGTCGGGATTGGTCTCGACCGTGACCTCGGCCCGCGGCGTCAGGAGCGNNAGCGACGGTGAGCCGCCGCCCACGTACACCGTCTCCAGACCGCGCACGGCGAAGCGCTCGCGTTCGCGCTCCCACTCCGCGCGCAGGGCCGCGACGAACCGCTCGAACAGTCGCTCGCGAGCATCGGCGGCGCCCGACGACGTCGCGACCAGCGACTCGGCGCCGGCCTCGGCGGCACTGTCCGCCGCCGCGCCATCGGCCGCCGCGCCGGCCTCGGCGGCGCGACCCAGAGCGACGGAGTAGAACTCGCAGTAATCGCAGCGCGCGGCGCAGAACGGCACGTGGATGTAGAGGTGGCGCGGGGCGGGGGCGACGTCCCGCCGCCCCCGCCCCGCGCCGGCCGCCGCGTTCATCCCTTGTCCTTGCCCTCGGAGTCGAGCTCGAGCACGGCCAGGAAGGCGTCTTGCGGCACCTCGACGACGCCGATCTGCTTCATGCGCTTCTTGCCCTCTTTCTGCTTTTCGAGGAGCTTGCGCTTGCGCGAGATGTCGCCCCCGTAGCACTTGGCGATCACGTCCTTGCGGCGCGCCTTGACGGTCTCGCGGGCCACGACCCGGCTGCCGATCGCCGCCTGGATGGCCACCTCGAAGAGCTGCCGCGGGATCTTCTGGCGCAGTTTCTCGACCAGGGCCCGGCCGCGCAGGGGCGCCCGCTCGCGGGGCACGATCAGCGAGAGCGCGTCGACCGGCTCGCCGGCCAGCAAGACGTCGAGCTTGACGAGGTCGCCGAGACGGTAGCCCCAGAACTCGTAGTCGAGTGAGGCGTAGCCGCGCGTCCGGCTCTTGAGCTGGTCGAAAAAGTCGATCACGATCTCGCCGAGGGGGAGCTGGTAGTGCATCTCGACGCGTTCGGGTGACAGGTACTTCATCTCGACGAAGTCGGAGCGCCGCCCCTGGCAGAGCTCCATGACAGTCCCCACGAACTCGGCAGGCAGGATGACCGAGGCGGCCACGTAGGGCTCCTCGACGTGGTCGATGCGCCCCGCGTCGGGCATCTGGGCGGGGTTGCGCACCGGCACGACGGCGCCGTCGGTCAGAAAGACGTGATACTCGACGTTGGGCGTCGTGGTGATCAGCTCGAGGTCGTACTCGCGCTCCAGGCGTTCGCGCACGATGTCCATGTGCAGCAGGCCCAGAAAGCCGCAGCGAAAACCAAAGCCGAGCGCCTGCGAGGTCTCGGGCTCCCACGACAGGGCGGCGTCGTTCAAGGTGAGCTTCTCGAGGGCGTCGCGCAGCTCGCCGAACTTGTCGCCCTCGGTGGGAAACAGCCCGCAGAAGACCATCGGATGCACGACCTTGTAGCCCGGCAGCGCCTGAGCGGCGGGACGCTTGAGGGCCGTGATGGTATCGCCCACGCGCACCTGAGCGACCTCTTTGACGCCGGTGATGATGTAGCCCACCTCGCCGGTCTCGAGGCGCTCCAGGGGCACCATCTCGGGACCGAAGTAGCCGAGGTCCTCGATCTCGACGCGCTGGCCGGTACCCATCATGCGCACCATCTCGTGACGCGCGAACGAGCCGTCGACGACGCGCACGTAGGCGACGACGCCGCGGTACTGGTCGTACTGCGAGTCGAAGACCAGCGCCCGCGAGGGCGCCGCCGGGTCGCCGCCGGGACGCGGCGTGCGCGCCACCACGGCCTCGAGCACGTCCTCGACACCCACGCCGGTCTTGGCCGAGACGGTCAGCAGCTCGTCGTGGGTAGCGCCGGTCAGCTCGTGGACCTCGAGCTCGGTCTCGGCGACGTCGGAGGCCGGCAGGTCGATCTTGTTCAGCACGGGAATGATCTCGAGGTCGTTGTCGATGGCCAGATAGGCGTTGGCCACGGTCTGGGCCTCGACGCCCTGGGTAGTGTCGACCACAAGGACGGCGCTCTCGCAGGCGGCCAGCGAGCGCGAGACCTCGTAGGTGAAGTCGACGTGGCCGGGGGTGTCGATCAGGTTGAGCTGGTAGGTTTCGCCGTCGTGCGCCTTGTAGATCATGCGCACGGTGTGGGC
>PLTW01000073.1 GCA_003164655.1 Actinomycetota bacterium | reverse complement strand
CCTCTTCGCCGAACAGGCCGGCGGCGGCTTCGCAGGCCAGCGCCGCCGCCGCCATCGCCTCGCGGTCCTCGCGGATGCGGGCGAAGGTCGCCACGAGCTGCGCCGAGGTGACCGTGTAGAGGCTGCGTCCGCGAAACAGCACGAGGTCGACCACGCCGAACGGCTCCAGCCGTCCTCCCCAGCGCGACTTGGTGCGGCGCACGCCCTTGACCACCGCGTCGAGCCGGCCGAGCTCCTGGCTGAACAGCGAGACGATGCGGTCGGCCTCGCCGAGCGGCCGGCTGGTCAGAACGATCGCCCGGACCTTCTCGTAGCGGCTCACGGTTCAGGCACGCTCGCGGGCGACCACGACGCGCGGCCGGCCGCCGAGGTCGTTGCGCACCTCGGGCGGCTCGAACCGGCCGGCCTCGCGAAAGATCGCCGTGACCTCGGCGGCGCGCTGCTCGGCGATCTCGACGGCCAGGAACCCCCGCGGCGCCAGAAAGGCCGGTGCGGCCGGCACGATGCGATGGTAAAAGTCGAGGCCGAGCTCGCCGCCCAGCAGCGCGGTGTGGGGCTCGTAGGAATGCACGTCGGGCGGCGTGGCCGCCAGTTCGTCGTCGGCCACATACGGCGGGTTCGAGACGATCAGGTCGAACAGCGAGCCAGGCGGTATGTCGTCGAAGATGTCGCTGACCAGAAACCGGCAGCGCTCGGCCAGGCCGAGCTGTTCGGCGTTCAGGCGCGCCTGCTCGAGGGCCTGATACTGAACGTCGATGCCGACCGTCCGCACGTCGGGCCGCGCGTTGGCGATCGCCAGAGCGACGGCGCCGCTGCCGGTGCCGATGTCGAGCACCCTCGGCCACTCGCGCCGGCGGCCCGCGGCGGGCTGACCCTGCGACGCGTCGGCGAGCCGGCTCCGCGTCTCGTCGGCGGGTTGCTGCCGCGAGTCGTCGGCGGGCCGGCTCCGCGAATCGTCGGCGGGCCGGCTCCGCGTCTCGTCGGCAAGCTCGTCCAGCTTCTCGAGGGCGACCTCGACGAGCGTCTCAGTCTCGGGCCGCGGGATCAGCGTGTGCTGGTTGACGCCGACCTCGATGTCGTGGAAGGCCTTGCGGCCGGTCAGGTAGGCGACCGGCTCGTGGCGGGCGCGGCGGGTGACGAGCTCGTGGAGGAGCGCGTGCTCGGCTGCGCCGAGCACGCGCTCCGACTGGGCGTAGAGACGCTCACGGGTGATCCCCAGCACGTGGGCCAGCAGAACCTCGACGTCGAGGCGCGGCGACTGCGAGCTTGCTCGCAGTCGCCGCGCCTCGTCGGCCAGCGCGCGATGCACGGTCAGCGGCCTCGGGATCGCCGCGCTCATACCTGCCCTGCTTGCCGTCGGTCCATCGCCTGATTATCGCCTGCCGGTCAATGCCCGGTCACCGTCGTGCTGCAGTCGCCGGCGCACGACCGCCGGACAGTCCTTGTGAGGCGAGACGCCAGAGTGCGACCGCCGCGCAGTCCCTGTGAGGCGAGGTGGCGGCGGAGGGCTGCTGCGGCGCACCACGGGCCGCGGGAGTCGTCACTCGTAAGCGACGCTGGCGAGCTGCTTGCGGCGCGCTTCGGCGGCGAGTGCCTCGGTGAACTCGTCGAGATCGCCCTCGAGGATCGCCGCGAGGCGGTGCGAAGTAAGCCCGATGCGGCCGTCGGTCACCCTGTTCTGCGGGTAGTTGTAGGTGCGGATCTTCTGCGAGCGGTCGCCGGTGCCGACCATGCCGCGGCGCGCTGCAGCCACCTCTTTGTCTTGCTCGGCCTGTGCCATGTCGAACAGGCGGGCACGCAGAATGCGCAGCGCCTGCTCTTTGTTTTGGAGCTGGCTCTTTTCGTCCTGGCAGCTCACCACGAGGCCGCTCGGCAGGTGGGTGATGCGCACCGCCGAGTCGGTGGTGTTGACCGACTGGCCGCCGGGACCGCTCGAACGGAAGATGTCGATGCGCAGCTCGTTGGGGTCGATCTGCACTTCGACATCTTCGGCTTCGGGCAGCACCGCGACGGTCGCCGTGGATGTGTGAAGGCGGCCCTGCGACTCGGTCACCGGCACGCGCTGCACCCGGTGCACCCCGCCTTCGTATTTGAAGGTCGAAAAGGCGCCCCTGCCGCGCACCTCGAAGATGATCTCCTTGTAGCCGCCCGACTCGGACTCGGAGACCGTCAGCAGCTCGGTCGCGTAGCCCTTCTTTTCGGCGTAGCGGCTGAGCATGCGGTACAGGTCGCCGGCGAACAGGGCGGCCTCGTCACCGCCGGCGCCGGCGCGGATCTCGATGATCACGTCTTTGGCGTCATTGGGATCGCGCGTCAGCATCTGCATGCGGATCTCCTCGGCGAGCTCGTCGATCTTGCGACGGCTCTCGTAGAGCTCCTGCTGCAGGTAGGCGCGCATTTCGTCGTCGGCCTCGCCGTCGGCCCCGAGCATCTCCTCGGCATCGGCGGCGGCGCGCTCGGCCTCGCGGTACTGCAGCGCCAGGGCGTGCGCCTCGGCCAACCCGGCGTGGCGGCGGGCGGCCACGGCGTAGCGGCCGCGGTCGGCCAGCACCTCGGGGTCGGAGAGCTGACCGTTCAGCTCCGCGTAGGAGCGTTCGATCTCGTCGATCAACTTGTCGATCACATCGGCCATGGCT
>PLTW01000003.1 GCA_003164655.1 Actinomycetota bacterium | reverse complement strand
GCTAAAGGCGACAACCCCGTCGGGCGATACAGTCGACATGCTCAACCAGGCCAAGACCGATCGCTGGCCTTATGCGACCGTCACGCTGATCGGCATCAACGTGCTGGTCTTTGCGTTCGAGCTCACGCTCGGTCTTCGTTTTGCCCCGTTCCTGCAGCAATGGGGACTCGTGCCCGTGCGCGTCAGCAACGAGGCCGGTGTGCACAGCATGCTCACCCTCGCCACGTCGCTGTTTCTGCAGGTCGGCTGGTTACAGCTGCTCGCCAACCTGTGGTTTCTCTGGTTGTTCGGCGAGGCCGTCGAGGATGCCTTCGGCTGGCGTTGGTTTGTGGCCATCTACGCGCTGTCGGGGTTGTTCGCCAACGTCATCTTCACGGCCACCAGCTCCGGCTCAGGGATCCCGGCGACCGGCGCAGGCGGGGCCATAGCCGGCGTGCTGGGGGCAAGTCTCGTCCTGTGGCCCAGGGCGCGTCTGAGGATGCCGGCCGTGCTGGTCATCTTCTTGGCACTCATGCTGGTGTACGAGCTCGGCTTGGCGATCGGCATCTCGGCGACCGTTCTCAACATAGCCGGCGGCTTCGGCATCGGCGGCGGTCCGCTCCTCTTTGCCTTGTCGATGCTGCTCACCGTGGGATGGCTCGTGATGAGCGCTCAGCGTCGCCATGGCGGGATCTCGGTGAGTGCCGTATTGAAGCTGTGGACGCTGCCGGTCTGGCTCTTGCTCGTGTTCTTCTGTCTGCAGACGTCCTGGAGCGGTACCATGGCGATCATCGGTCCCCAGTTCGGCGGTGGGATCAACGTCTGGGCCTGCCTGGGCGGGCTCGGCACTGGCGCCGTCTTGGCGAAGATCCTCCCCCGGCGAGTCGGCATGTCATCGGAACCGCTGGTGCCGGCCTACTACCTGGCGGGGGCTGAGCGACCGATGGACAGAGACGTCGCAGGCTGACTGAGTAACGCGGGCCGAGCCGCTCCCCGAGCGCTCGGCACGCCAGCAAGCCGCCAGAACACAGCGCGACAGCGCGAAGGCAGGCTCGAGGCAGGTCGGCTCGATGTCGACCTGCCTCGAGAAACGCCAGCACATGACGTGGGTTTCCACCGGCAACGTGAGTTGAAGACCTGTGCGCGTCCTTGAGGGAGACGCCGCAACACCAACTCCGCACTGGGCACCGCCGCCGCCTGCAGTGCCAGGATGGCGTGACAGCTGACGTCCGGGGGTGATCAAGACGGCGGCATGTCCGAGGAGTCCAGCGCGGCGACCTTGGGTTGCGCATCAGCCTGCACCAGTGGAGCCGCGTCCGAGTGTCAAGAAAGGTGGGTCCTTCATCATCGGCCGTCTTGGTCCTCAAGACCGCGCGGCATCTGCCGACAACTTGCCTAGAATGCCGAGCAAGTCCAGGCAGGTGCGCAAGCGATGACAATCAGCAAGTCGAACACTGTGCTCGTGATCGTGGTGGTGCTGGCGATCGCCGCGGCATCTGCGGTGGCCGCGCACGGTCACCAGACCGGCAAGGCGAACGCCGCAGAGCTATCGGCCGCCAGCGTGGCCGACAGCTCGATGGCGGCTTCCTCCACCAGCAGCGATCTGGCGGCGCCCGACCCCGCCCAGCAGGTCCCCAATCTCGACCAGTTCACCGGTCGCGACCCGTTCATCCAGCTGACGGCGGCCCCGGCTGCCAGCCCGACGCCCACGTCGAGTCCCTCGCCGAGCCCCTCGTCGAGCCCGTCACCGTCACCGAGTGTGACGCCTTCTGCATCGCCGCTTGTCAGCGTGCACCTCAAGGTGCGTCTCGGCAAACGCGACGTCAACGAGACCTTCACCGACTGTAAGCGTAGCGACCGCCTGCCCCCCAGCGCGCCGGCGCTGAGGATCGCAGCGATCTTTTCGGACAGGGTCAAGTTCGACCTGATCGACGGCTATGCGCTCGTCGGCGACGGAGGGAAGAAGATCTTCGAAGTCGAGCGCACCAGGCCGACTCTGCACACGATCAAGAAGGGCGCCGCGACAACCGTCTGCTCCGTTGCCGTGCTGAGGATCGGTGACGGTGGCACCGGCGCTTCGAGTAGCGAGAAGGCGCCGTTGAGCCTCGCCGCAACCCACAGTATCGAGGCCCTGGAGATAGGCGCTAACAACGGCGTGCCGAGTGCGGGCTTCGCAGTCGACGGTGCGGTTTACCCCGCCGAGGAGATTGGCCAGACCTTCACCACCGACTGGGGGCAGATCGAGGTCCTCGGTGCCAACGCCGTGGCACAGACGGTCACGATCCAGCACGCCGACCTGCAGGAAACACTACACGTCGGGCGGCCGGTGTCGCAGTAGGGCGCGTCGCTCACGAAACGAAGGCGCCAGCGTGAGCAGCCCACTTGGCCACAGCCAGAGGACTGGATCAGGTCGGGGTACTTGGCTTTTGGGCCGAAGCAGGAAAGCCGGATCGTGGCCCAGAACAGAAGCGGTGCCCCGCAGCACTCAGCGCCAGCTCTCCGCGGGGCCGCAGCAACCGTGACAAGCGGCGGAGAGATCGGGGCGGACAAGATGGCGGCGGGACAGCTCGGCTACCGAGCGGCCTTTGGCGACCGCCGTCACAGGGTGCAAAAAGGCGGACCTGCAAGCCTCCCAGAGAGGCCCTTCACGAGAAGACTCGTCCCTGTCGCATTGGGCTTTGGCCCTGAGTGTGCTCGTCGCCGTCGGCTGCGGCGGCAGTGCGCCGCAGGGTGCCGTCGCCACGGTCGACGGCGTACCGACCACCAAGGCACAGATTGACCAGTACCTCCAACAGGCCACAGCCGATGCCGACTCGAGTGGGAGGTCCGCGTTGCCCAGCCCTGGCCCGGCCGCCTACCAGGGCTACGCCTCTCAGGCGGTGAGCTCCCTCGTCCAGCAGCAGGTCGTGATCAACGCGGCTGCCGGCTTGAAGATCACGCTCAGCGACCAGCAGGTGCAGGCCCAGCTTGAACAGATGGCCGTGCAATACGACGGTGTGCAGAGGCTCTACGCCGTCGCCCAAACTCAAGTATCCGTGGAGTCGATCCTCTGGGGAGTGAGACTGCTCGTCGCTAACCACCCAGCGGCAACATCCACGCCGGCGAGCCGGCACTCCCGAGAGACGACGAGCCCCGCGGCGCTAGGCGCGGGGCTCGTCTCGGGCTGGGCTGAGTCCGGACCCCGGGGAGGCACGCCACCCCTGCATCACTCGTGGTGCGGCGCGCTCGGTCTGCAGGTTTCATCGCGCCGCTGGCGATGGGCGACCGTTACCTGACTTGAGCCCGGCCAACCAGGTGTGGTACGGTGCGCACCGTCTTTGCCCTCTACTGGCGTGAGACGACCAAGCAGCGACCCTGCCGCGGAGCGAGCCTCCGCGGCCCCACGGAGGCGATGGCATGCGGCGCAGACTCGCCTTGATCCTGGTCGCACTCCTGGTAGCCACCCTCGCTGCCCTCGTCCTGCCGGCCGCCTCGCTGGCCAGCCCCTCGATCTCCGTCGCCCGAGCCCAAGCGCATCAGCTGCAGGGGCAGGTCGACTCTCTCAATAACCGGATGGAGATCGTCGTCGAGCGCTACGACGCGGCCGTTCAGAAGCTGGCTGCGCTCAAGGCAAGCGTCGCCACAAGCCAAGCCCAGCTGCTGCGCGCCCGCTACGCCCTCGCTTTGGCCCACCAGCAGCTGGCCGAGCAGGTCGTGATTATGTACAAGCAGCCCACCACTCAGTACCTCGACGTCGCACTGAGCGTGCACAGTTTCAGCGACCTGGCGACCCAGCTGCCCTTCTTCGACAAGCTCGGTCAGCAGTCGGCGGCCACGGTTCGCGAGATCGACGCCTTGAAGGCCGCCGTCGAACTGCGCCACGCTCAGCTTGTGACCCAGCGCACCCAGGCCCAAGAGCTGGTCGTCCAGATCGCCGCCCAAAAGATGCAGATCGCAGGGTCGCTTGAGCAGCGCCGGCAGCTGTTGCAACACGCCCAGGTCGAGGTTCGCCGGCTGATCGTGCAGATGCAGCAGGCCAAGGCCGCCGCCGCCGCACGAGCCGCAGCCGCGGCCCTGCAGGCGGCCAAGCGAGCCGCGGCTGCTGCTGCGGCAACGCGCGCCGAGCAGGTGCAGCGCGACGCAGCGCCGCCGAGTTCCCCCAGCGCATCCTCGAGCGCCAACGGCGCCTCGAGTGCCAGCGAATCCGGGAGCAGCTCCGCATCCGGTGGAGGCGGCGGGAGGGCCTCGGCGATCAGCATCGCCCAGCGCTACCTGGGGGTGCCGTATGTCTGGGGCGGCGCCAGCCCGGCAGGCTTTGACTGTTCGGGCCTGGTCATGTACGTCTTCGCCCAGCTGGGCGTCGCGCTGCCCCACAACGCCGCCCAGCAGTTCACTCACTGCACGCCCGTACCGCGTGCCGAGCTGCAGCCCGGCGACCTGGTCTTCTTCGGCTCCTCGGCCGCCACCATCCATCACGTGGGCATCTACGTCGGCAACGACACGATGATCGACGCACCCTGCACCGGCGAGGTCGTGCAATACGACACGCTGTTTGGCGACTTCTACAGTGGCGGGCGACTGTAGTTCGGCCACTGGCCCATCCTGCGGCGAATCCCAAGTAAGCAGTGCCCATGTGAGGCGAAAGGAGCGACATGGCAGTCATCGCATGCACGAACTGTGGCACCAAGGTAAACAGCGAAGCCGTGGCTTGTCCGTCCCGCGGAGCTGATCCTCGCACCGGTATAGGCGGCTCGCCAGTGAGCCCCGCCTCTGCGGATTCTTAGCCGATAGGGGCGACCAGCTCCGCGCACCGCCAACCAACGATGTAGCGAGCGGGCGACCCGCGCGAGCACGGCCGGGATGTGCCCTTCCCCATTCCGGGCTACTCTTCCCACTGCCTCGTCATCGATCCGGCAGGAGAAACCAAACGATGCTCGACACCCACCCTCAAGAGCGGCCCGCGACGCAGCCGCGCGCTGCCGAGCAACTAACTCGCCGCGAGCTTCTGGCACGCGGCGCCGCTGTCGCCCTGCTTCCCGGATTGGCGGCCGGCCTGCTTGCAAGCTGCGGCGAAACCGCTACTGCCTCGGCCGCTGAAGCCCCCAGGGGCACGGCAGTTCTCCAGGGCACAGTCGACGGCCTCGGACCTGACGAGCTCGCCCTCTTTCACTCACAGTTCCCCGCCATGCAGGTCGTCGCGCAAACCTACATGCCATCCGAACCCGCGTACGAACGCCAGCTACTGGAGAACGATGCCGGAGCCTACGATTTCGTTATCGGTGACCTGGTCACCCTGGGTGGGTTGACGGCCGTCGGCGTCGCTGGCCTGCCCGACTGGTCGGCCATCCCCAACTACCGCTACGTGGATAAGATCTTCCGTCGGGTCTGTCCGGGTGCGGTCCCCAACGACTACGGGTTCTCGGTGATCGCCTACCGCAGGGACATCGTCAGCGAGCCGCTGACGAGCTGGGCCGACTTCTGGCGCCTGTCCGCCGGCTACCGTGGCCGGGTGAGCGTCGCGGCCGACCAGCGCCCCACGCTGGGCGTCGCGCTGCAGTCGTTGGGCTACTCGGCAAACAGTGCCGAGCCGGTCGAACTGCAGCGCGCCGTACAGGCGCTGAGGCAGCTCAAGGCGAACCTGATCCAGCCTCCCTGGCCTAGCGGCGACCTGCTGGCCGCCGACCTCGCCGCCGGCAAGGTGGTACTGGCCCAGTGCAGCAATCATGATGCCGCTATCGCCCAGGCCGCCGACGACAAGGTCGTGGCGCTCATCGCCCACGAAGGCACCGTCGCCAACATGCACTGCTTCGTGCCGCTCAAAGGCGCCGGCCATCCGCGGATCGTCTCGGACTTTCTTAACTTCCACCTCGAACCGCGCACCTACGCTCGCTTCGTCACTGCGACCGGGTGCCCTTGGGTGGAGTCGGCGGCCGCTCCCTACATCGGCGCGGCCTTGCGAGGCAAGGCGATCCTGCGCCCGACCGGAGCACAGCTCGCGAAGTTCGAGTGGCTGCGCTACCTGGGAGCGGCCGAACAGGCCTGGCACGCCGCCTGGCAGGACGTTCTTTCGGCCTGACGGCCGGCGAGTCGCTCGGCGGGCCGCACTGTCGCCGGCAAGCGGCCGGCGGGAACCTTGGGGTGCCTATCCGGCCTGGTCAGCTGCGGCAGTCTCCCAGCTCGGTCGCTCAGCATCGCGCGCAGCGGCAGGCTTAGCCGCCCGCCCCGGCAGACGCCACAACCGCCGCAGCGCCAACCCAAAGGTGGCCGCCAGGCAGAGATTGCGCGCGCACAGGCAGAGAAGATCGACCGGACGCAAAACGATGATGCCCGTCCACAGCGTCGGGAACTCGAGCTGCGTGAGGGTCGTCGTGACCAGCACCGCAAGCCCGAGCGGCGGGTCGTCGAGTGCCACCAGGACGGCCGCCGGGATCAGCCAGATCAGATACTGCGGCGAGAGTACAAGGTCGCCGCACAGGAAAGCGAGGTAGAGGGCAAGAACGCCCAGCGCCAAGGTGCGCGGCTGATTGCGCAGGGTCGTGCGACCGCGCCACAGCAGCGCGACGACGACCCCCAGGGCGAGGATCGTCAAGGGGGTGGCCAGGCTCGTCATCGCGGTGCTGTAGGGACCGGCGAGAGACCAGGAGCGATGGCTGACCCCGATGTAGAGCGGGGCGCCCGTCAGAAGATGCCCAGCGATGACCGGCAAGCCGAGCAGGCTTTCCAGCTCCAGAGGACGCTGTGTCTGGTAGGTCAGGACGTGCCTGATGCCGGCGGTCGCCGTGACCAAGTAGGGCAGAAAGCCGACGATCGTGGCCGCCAGACACAGGGCGCAGATCACGACCAGCCGGCGGCTCCAGCCGACGAGGCACACCGGCAGCGGGAACAGGACGATGGGAGTGATCTTGTAGGCACAGCCCAGCCCCACGAGGACGGCCGCCACGGCCGGCCGGCCGTAGACCAGTGCCAGCAGAACCAAGGCGCTTACCAGCGCCACTCCCATGTCGAAGCGGTCCTCCATGAGCGGACCTATGGCCAGAATAAAGACAGCAAAGACGCCGACCGCGAAATACGCTCGCAGCGCGTCATGCCACAGCCGCCGGGCGGTGAGTGCGACCAGCGCCGCGCATGCTGCGGCCAGCACGAACATCTCGGCCGCAAAGCGCACCTGGTAGTGCGGGAAATCCACGACATGCCCGCTCAAAGACAGGGCCGGGGGCACGATCAGCCACAGAGACAGCGGTGGATACTCGGGGAAGAAGCTGCGATACGGGGCATGCCCGACGACCGTGGCATGAGCGTAGCGGTAGTCGTTGGGCAGGTCGCTCAGATAGTGCGCCGGATAGAACCAGTGGTCAAAGACAAACGGCATGAGCCCGAGTAGAACCACGGCGCCCACGACCATGGCGACGAGCAGATGCCAGCGTGCACAGCGCGCACCCCACGCAGTCGTCTGGTGCGGCTCTGTTGCCATCCTCATGGCGGCAAGCCTATTTGAGTAGCGGGATCGCCATGTTAAGAGCCTGTTAAGCGCCCGAGGAGTTCTATTTGCACACCACGGCTGAGGCTGGCGTCAGCTGTCGCTGCGGAGTAACGTCGCGGCCGTCGTGGTCTTGTGGCGCAACAGGATCGCGATGGCGCCTGCGACTCCCCTGGGGCCTGGCGGGCCGTCTCCAGCAACTGCCGGCCGGGATGCGGCCCGTCGTTGGAGCGCAGAGAGACGCCTAGATGAGCGGAGATGGTGACGTGAGCGGCGCAGGCCAGAAGCGAGGACTGTCGCGATCGATGTGGTGATGCTCAGCGGCGGCCTGACGGGCTCTGTTGCGGTCGCCCCTCGTTCACTCTCGTGCGCTAGATGTTTCACCCCGCGCCAACTGAAGCCGTGACCGGCGACGCCGCTGTCGGCGCAGCCGCGCCAGAGCGCAGCTTCGTCTGGTGGGCGCTGGGGGTCGCCCTGGCCAGCCGCTTGTTCGTCTTTTCGGTCGGCTTTGTGGCCCGCTCTCGGCTGACCATCCTGCACCCGCTCGACACCACCCTTGTTTCATCGGCGCTGCTCTACCACGGCATCCTCGGTCGCCTGCTCAACGGCTGGACCAACACGGATGCCGCCTGGTATCTGAACATCGCCC
>PLTW01000241.1 GCA_003164655.1 Actinomycetota bacterium | reverse complement strand
CGCCACACCTCCTCGTGGAGCTTGGTGAGCTCGCGGCAGACCGCGCCCGGCGCGTCGGGCGCCACCGCCGCGAGGGCCGCGAGGCTGCGCGCCAGCCGCGGCCCCGTCTCGAAGGCGACGACGATCCCCCCGCCGCGCCGCCAGCCCTCCCAGGCGGCCCGCAGATCGTGCGGCCGCCGCGGCAGATAGCCGACGAACCGGAACCCCTCGTCGGCGGCCAGGCCCGAGGCCACCAGCGCCGTGACCGGCGCCGACGGACCCGGCAGCACCGTCAGCGGCAGCCCGGCGCCGGCCGTCGCCGCGACCAGGCGCAGACCGGGGTCGGAGACTCCCGGCAGGCCGGCGTCGGTGACGAGGGCCACGTCGCGCCCCGCCCGCAGCAGCTCGAGCACGTAGGCGGTCTTCTCGGCTTCGTTGTGGGCGAAGAGACTCGTGGTGGGCGTGTGGATGTCGTAGCGCGCAAGCAGCTTGCGCGTGCGGCGCGTGTCCTCGGCGGCGATCAGCTCGACCGCGCCCAGCGTCTCGAGCACGCGCCCGCTGACGTCGCCCAGGTTGCCGATGGGTGTGGCGCACACGTAGAGCACAGGGGCATTCTCTCACACAGCCGGCGGCGGACGGCGGAGCGGGTGGGTGGCGGAGCAGGCGAGCGGCGCGGCCGGACGGCGGAGCGGGCGCAAGACGCGGCGGGCGGGCGGCGCGGCGGGCGCAAGACGACGTAGCGGGACCCACAACCGGCGACTCGGTTTCGGGAGGGCGAATGCCGCTTGTTTGCGGTCGCCGCCCCTCCCGTTGGTCGCGGGCTGTGGGTCCCGCCTACCATCATGTATCGGTCGCCGGGGTCGCGAACTGCAGCCTTGTGTCCAGGCGAGACGACGCTTGTTGCGACCGGGGCACGAGGGTCAAAGCGTGTGGGGGCGGGGTATGCGCCGAGCGCACACCCCGCCCCCACACGGGAGCGGTCAAAAGGCCGGCGGCTCCGTCGGAGCCGCCGGCCCACAGCGGATGTCGCCGCCGTAAGACCTCAGTCGGCTACGATGGCTTCGTTGGGGCACGAGTCGACACACGTGCCGCAATCGGTGCAGAGCTCGGCGTCGATGACGTAGATGTCGTCGCCCTCGGAGATCGCGCCCTCGGGGCATTCGTCTATGCAGGCCGCGCAAGCGAGACAGTCCTCAGTGATCCTGTGCGCCATTGGCGTTGTTCACCTCCTGTCGGGCAACGCCGGACCGGCTGTCGCCCACGATTGATCGTCTATTGCAAGAATACCGGCAGCCGAGTTGCAAGGCAACGCGCCCGTGGCGCCTCATGGCCGACAAGCGCGAGCTACCCGCGGCCGCCGCGGGCCGGAGCTTCGTCGGGGAACAGCTCGATGATCGCCAGGGCGGCCGCCCCCAGCACGCCGGCGTCGACGCCGTGCTGGGCCGGCACGATGCGCACCTCGTCGCGCTGGGGACGCAGGGCGCGCTCGGCCACCACGCGCCGCGCCGCCGGCAGGAGGATCGCGGCAGCCTGGGCCGCCCCACCGCCGATCACGACGAGCTCGGGGTTGAAGATGTTGACGATGCTGGCGATGCCCAGCCCGAGCTTCTCGCCGATGTCTGTGAGGATCGCCACCGCCAGCGGATCGCCGTCGAGCGCCAGAGCGCTGAGCAGCGGTCCGCCGACCTCGTCGCCCGCCGCCAGCGCCCGCCCCAGGGCCGAGTCCGGCTGCTCGCGGGCCGTGTCGCGGGCCGCCTGGCCCATGGCCTGACCCGAGGCGTACACCTCGAGGCAGCCACGGTTGGGGCACGCGCCCTGGCAGCGCGGTCCGTCGTAGTCGATGACCATGTGACCGAGCTCGCCGGCGGCGCCGCTGGCGCCGCGGTAAAGTTGGCCGTTGGCGACGATGCCACCGCCGATCCCCGTCCCCAGCGTGAGCATGATCATCTCGCTCGTGCCGATGCCGGCGCCGTAGCGAAACTCGGCAAGACAGGCCACGTTGGCGTCGTTATCGACCACGACCGGCACGCCGTAGCGCTCGCTGAGCAGATCGCGCAGCGACACGTCGCGCAGCGGCAGGTTGGTCGACAGCACTACGCGGCCGGCGCGAAAATCGACCATCGAGGCCGTGCCCACGCCAAGGGCATCGACGGGGCCGTACTCCGCCGTGGCCTCGTCGAGGCGACGGTACAGCTCGTCGAGGCAGGCCTCGGGCGACTCGGTGGCGACCGGACCGCTCGTGCGGGCCAGGATCCCCAGGTTGTCGTCGACGAGACCGACGGCGAGCTTGGTGCCGCCGAGATCGACACCCACGATGGAACGCGCCGGACTCACGCTGACCACCACCTCCCTGCGACGAGACCCCCACACAGGGGGTCGCTGCGGCTCACGATACCACGGTGTACACTGCTCAAGAGAAGGAAACTCCCCGTGGCGAGGCGTACTTACCCTCACCGGGCGCCTTGCAAGCGGTCATCTCGCCCCATTCGGATGCAGCGCGCGTCCGGCCTGCCGCCGGCGAGACAATCACTCACGCGACCGCCGCGTTTGCGGACGTCGCCGAAGGCACGACATGAACCAGGCCGACAACAAGCCATATACCAAGTACCACGCCGGACGCGTGCGGCGTCCGCGGACCGACGCCCCCCTCGAGCCGGCCCCAGACTCGCCGTCGCCGAAAGCGCCGTCGCCGCGGCGCGCGGACACCGCCAACGGCGGGCGGGGCGCGGGCGGCGCGGGCGCAGCCCGCGCCGCCCGCGCTCAGGACGAGCCGGCCAGCATCTACCGCGCCGACCGTCGCGCCCAGAGCCGCACCGAGGGCCCCGACCTCGCGCTCGTGCCCGGCGCCGAACACAAGCGGCGACTGTTTCACTGGTGGTACCTGCTGGCCATCCCGCTCGCCCTGGCGATCGCCGTTGGCGTCTGGGGCTTCCTGGGCTACTCGACCTTCAACAGGGCCGTCGTCAAGGCCAACCAGCGCATCAACGCCACCACCCGCGCCGCGCTCGTCGATCCGCACGGCGGCGTGCTCAGCGCCCCGACCACGCTGCTCGTGCTCGGTTCCGACCAGCGCGGCCACGAGCCGGCCCGCTCCGACAGCATCCTGCTCATGCGGTTCGACCCCCACACGCATACCGTCAGCCAGCTCTCGATTCCGCGCGACACACTCGTCAACGTGCCCGGTCACGGCCAGACCAAGATCAACGAGGCCTACTTCTGGGGCGGCCCGGCGCTGGCCGTCAAGGTCGTGAGCAGCTTCACCGGCGTGCCCGTCAACCACGTCATGCTGGTGAACTTCCACGGCTTTCCCGCCCTGGTCAACAGCGTCGGCGGCGTCGTCGTCGACGTGCCCCAGGACCTCACCTCGTGGTACTCGGGCAACATCACCGTGCACTTCAAGAAGGGCCCGCAGCTCATGAACGGCAAGCAGGCGCTGATCTACTCGCGGGTGCGCCACTCAGACAGCGACTTCATGCGCATGGGCCGCCAGCAGCAGGTCGTGCAGGCCCTCGAGCAGAAGATCACGCGGCCGCGCAACGTCCTGCGCCTGCCGTGGACCGGCGCGCGCTTCATGGCCGGCGTCGGCACCGACCTCACCACCAACCAGATCATCGAGCTCGCCTACCTCGAGTGGCGCGCCAAAGGCACAAGCCAGCTGAAGACGGTGCTCCCGGGCACACCCGAGATGATCGGCGGCGGCAGCTACGTGGTGGTCGACCCGGCGGTCCTGGCCCGCACGGTGCGGCAGTTCCTCAACCGGTAGCGGGGGAACAGGCGCAGCGCCGACGGACGCCGCGGTGCCGTCGGCGGCGCAGTGCGGGCTGCCGCCGACGGCGCACAGCGGGGCCCCGTCTCGTCTCAAAGGCCAGCCCCGCCACAGCGCCGTTCATCCTCGGTTGCGCTCGGTGCGCAAGAGCAGCGGGATGGCGACCCCTGTGAGATACCCCCTTCTCCGGCACCAGCAGAGGGGTGAGTGTCTCCCGCTTGAGTGGCATCGTGGCAGCTCCTCGTCAGGCCGGCGGCAGCGCGTCCTGGGCTGTGCCGCCGACCGCCCGGCAGCTCCGAGCGACCGCGCTCCCCGCCGAGTCGGCGGAGGCGGGGTCCGAGGACCAGGGGGCGCTCTCCGCGGCGCCGCCGCGAATCCCGTACTCTGCTTCGCGAAGCGTGCCCCGAGCCCCCGGCCCCGCCGCAGCCGACGCCCGCCGCGACAGCGCCGCCGCGCCCTCCGTCTCAGCGCCCGGCGCCCCCGCGGGAGCGTATCTCGCGCCAGCGCTCGCGGTTGCTCAGCACGATCACCACGAGCAGCGTCGCCACCGCCGGCAGATAGAGGTAGTTGTCGATGCCGATCGGCGCGAAGGCAACATAGAAGGCCAAGAGCAGGGCGGCTATGACCCGCGCCGAGTGCAGTCTGGCGGGCGCCACGACACGCGCGCCCAGCGGCACGGCCGCCTCGAATGCCGGAGCGATCAGGACGACGGCCAGACGCGCCGTCATCTGCTCGGTGGTGACGATGCTGTACAGGCCGGCCAGCGCGGCCAGCACCACGGCCACGATCTCGAGCTGGCCGATTGTCGGCCGTGCGAGCAGTCGGCGGATCACGCTAGTAGTCTACCCTGACCAGGGCGAGGCCACGGGCGGGAGCGGTACGGCCGAGGTCGCGGCGCTGGCCGCCGGAAAGACCGGCCGCCAGCGCCGCGAGACTCAGGCGCCCCTGGGCGACATCGACCATCGAGCCCACGGCCACCCGCACCATGTTGTGCAGAAAGCTGTCGGCGGTGATCTCGAACCAGGCCTCGCGACCGTCGGCGGCCGGCCGCCAGCGTGCGCTCGCGATCTCGCGCTCGCAGACACGATAGGAGCGCGCCGAGGGCGTGAGGGCGGCAAAGTCGCGGCGGCCGGGCAGCAGCGCCGCGGCGGCGTCGAGCAGGGCCGCATCGACGCCGCCGCGCACATCCCAGACGTAGAGACGCTCGAACACGGGGCGCGTGTTCGGCAGCCAGAGGCGGTAGCGGTAGGTGCGGGCGGCGGCGGCGCGGGCGTCAAAGCCGGCCGCCGCCCGCTCCACACCGGTCACCGAGATCTCGTCGGGCAGCAGGGCGTTCAGCGACAGGCGCAGGCGGCGCGGCTCGAGATCGCTGGCGGCCGCGGCAAACGAGGCGACCTGGGCGAGCGCGTGCACCCCCGCGTCGGTGCGGCCGGCGACGTGCAGGCGCACGGGCTCGCGCAGCACCGTGGCGAGGGCCTCCTCGAGCTCGCCCTCCACGGTGCGCCGGCCGGGCTGCCGGGCCCAGCCGTCGAACGGCGTGCCGTCGTAGGCGAGCTCGAGCCGCCACCAGTCCCGGGGGCCGACCATGTCAGATCAGCTCCGCGAGCACGACGAGGGCCGCGACCAGCACCAGCACGACAGCGTCGCGGCGGTGGGCGTGCAGCGGATGCAGGCGCGTGCGCGGCGCCCCCGGCAGGTAGCAGCGCGCCTCCATGGCCAGCGCGAGCTCGTCGGCGCGCCGAAAGCTCAGGATGAACAGCGGCACGAGCACCGGCACCAGCGCCCGCGCCCGGCGCAGCGGTCCGCCGCGGGTAAAGCTCGCCCCGCGCGCCCGCTGAGCTTTCATGATCGTGTCGATCTCCTGCATGAGCGTGGGGATGAAGCGCAGGGCGATGGTCACCATGAGCGCGAGCTCCTCGGTGGGCACGCGCAGGCGGCGCAGCGGCCGCGACAGCCAGGCCAGGGCGTCGGTCAGCGCGATCGGCGGCGTAGTGAGCGTGAGCAGCAGACTGGCGACGACCAGCACCACCAGGCGCAGGCTGAGATACCCGGCGATGGCCAGGCCGCGCAGCGACAGGTGCAGCGGGCCGAGTGTGTAGAAGGCCGGACCGGGCGCAAACAGGAGCTGCACGACGAACGTCAGGACGAGCAGCCAGACCACGGGGCGCAGCCCGCGGGCGACCCAGCCCAGCGGCACACCACTCAGCAGCAGGCCGGCGACGGCGACCAGGCCGTAGACCGCCAGGGCGGCAAACGACGAGCGCAGGAACAGCCCAACCACGAGCGCAGCCACGGCGACGACCTTGCAGCGCGGGTCGAGCCTGTGGATGGGCGAGGCCCGCGGGTAGTACTGGGCGATCGCCATCCTCACGGCGACACCGCCTCGCGCGCGCCGTCGACGCCGGGCGCCCCGCGCGTGCTCACGCCAGCGCCTCGGCAGCGGCGGCGAGCTCTGGCGGCGCCTCGGCCGCTGCGCGGCCGAGGCGCCGCCAGAGCTCGACCACGAACGGCAGCTTGAGCCGATGCGACAACAGCGCGTCCTCGCCGCCGGCGCCGAAGCGCCAGGGGCCGGCGTCGACCACTACACCCTCGTCGAGCACCACGCGGGCGTCGCACAGGCCGTAGGCGCGATCGACGTCGTGGGTGGCCAGCACCAGGCCCATGCCGGTCGCCCGCAGGCCGCGCAGAATCGCTTCGAGATCGCGGCGCGAGGCCGGATCGAGGCTCACGAACGGCTCATCGAGCAGCAGCAGGCCGGGCCGCATGGCGAGCACTCCGGCCAGCGCCAGGCGCCGCTGCTCGCCACCCGACAGCGAGTACGGATGGCGCGCGCCGAAGCGGTCGGCCGGCAGGCCGACCGCCGCGAGCGCGCTCGTCACGGCATCGTCGACCTCGGCGGCGCTCCAGCCGAGCTGCCGAGGGCCGAAGGCCACGTCGTCGCGACAGGTCGCCGCAAAGAGTTGCATCTCGGGCATCTGAAAGACGAGACCTATGCGCCGCTCGCGCTCCTCGTAGCCGTCTTCGCCGGCCGCCAGGCCGTCGATCAGCACGCGGCCCTCGTCGGGCGCAAGAAGTCCGCGCAGCAGTTGCAGCAGGGTCGACTTGCCCGAGCCGGTCGGGCCCAGCAGGGCGACGCTCGCCCCGGGCGCGAGGGTCAGGTCGACGCCGCGCAAGGCCGCGATCCGGGTCGCGCCCTCGTCGTACCAGAACGACAGGCCCTCGCAGCGGACGCCCAGGGCGTGCTGTCCCTCGAGTCCCTCCCCGGCGGGACCGCCGCCGCCCGCGGCGTGGCCGTTCGCGGCGTCACCGCTCACGGCCTGCCTGCCTGGAGCGCTGCCACCAGATCGTCGAGCGTCAGGGTGAGCTCGGCCAGCACGCCGCGCTCCATCAGCGCCAGACCGACTTCGGCGGCCGGCGGCAGACCCAGCGAGAGCGAGAGCAGCAGAGCACGCTCAGCAAAGAGCGCGGCGGGCGCGCCGTCGAAGACCGCCCGGCCGCTCGCCAGGGCCACGACCCTGTCGGCCATCAGGACCTCGTCCATCTCCTGGGTCACAAAGACGACGGTCAGGCCGTGGTCGGCCTCGCGGCGCACGGCGGCCAGCACCTCGTCGCGGCCGGCCGGGTCGAGCATCGCCGTGGGCTCGTCGAGCACCAGGACGCGGCGCGGCACCGCCAGCACGCCGGCCAGCGCGGTGCGCTGGCGCTGGCCGCCCGACAGCAGGTGCGGTTCGCGGGTGCGCAGCGCCTCGAGGCCGTACAGGGCGAGCATCTCGTCGACTCGCCTGGCGATCTCGGGCGACGGCAGCGCCAGGTTCTCGAGACCGAACGCCAGATCCTCTTCGACGGTCGACCCGACGAGCTGGTTGTCGGGGTTCTGGAACAGCACGCCGACGTCGCGGCGCACGGCGAAGTGGCCCTCGTGGTCGCACAGGTCATGACCGCAGACCGCGGCGCGCGCCGCACCCGCCGGACGAGCGAGTCCGCCCAGTAACCGGGCCAGCGTCGACTTGCCCGAGCCGTTGGCGCCGACCACGGCCACGAACTCGCCCTCGCTCACGGTGAGGTCGAGGTCGTGCAGGGCATCGTCGTCGGCGCCGGCGTACCGGTACCGCAATCCCCTGATCTCGATCAGCGACACGCCGCCACCCCCCTTGCCGGCCGGCTGTGCGACAGGCGCACCTGCCCGAAAACGGCGAAGGGGCGGGGGCGCCTGCGGCGCCCCCGCCCCCCCACCAGAGTCGGTGGCAGCGCCCGGCCGGCTAGACCAGCTCGAGGTACGCCATCTCGCATGCGTCGCCCTGGCGCGGGCCCAGCTTGACGATGCGGGTGTAGCCGCCGCTGCGATCGGCGTAGCGCGGCGCGACATCGTTGAACAGTTTGTAGACGATCTCTTTGTTGCGCAGCTTGGCGATCGCCAGCCGGCGGGCGGCGAGGTCGCCGCGTTTGCCGAGCGTGATCGTTTGCTCGACCAGCGACTGCACCTCTTTGGCGCGTGCCTGACTGCACTTGATCTTCTCGTGGGTGAGCACGGCGACGGCCAGGCCGCTCAGCAGCGCCTTGCGCTGGCTCGGCGGCATATTGAACTTGCGGCCCTGATTCTGGTGACGCATCAGTCCTCACCCCGCAGCGACAGGCCGCGCTCGGCGAGCTTGTCGTTGACCTCGTCGATGCTCTTCTTGCCGAAGTTCGGGATGTTCAGAAGCTCGGCCTCGGTCTTGGTGACAAGGTCGCCGACCGTCTGGATACCCTCGCGCTTGAGACAGTTGTACGAGCGCACGCCCAGTTCGAGCTCTTCGATCAGCACATCGTCCATGCCACCGATGGCCGCCGCGCCGACGCCCTCGATGGGAAACTCATCGAGCGCCCGCTGGCGGTCGGGGTCAGTGAAGATCTGCAGCCGGTCGACGAGGATCTCGGCGGACTGGCGCAGCGCCTCTTCGGGGGTGATGGCGCCGTTAGTCACGACGTCGAGGATGAGCTTGTCGTAGTCGGTGCGCTGGCCCACGCGGGCGCTTTCGACGATGTAGGAGACGCGCTTGATCGGGCTGAAGATGGAGTCGATCGGCATGACGCCGATGACCGTTTCGGGACCCTTGTTGCCGTCGGCCGACACATAGCCGGTGCCGCGTCTGATGGTGAGGGTCATTTCGATCGCACCGCTGCCCGACAGTGAGGCGATGTAATGGTCGGGATTGAGGATCTCCAGCTCGGCCGGCACGTCGATGTCGGCCGCGACCACCTTGCCCGGCTTGTCTTTGACCAGCCTGACCTGAACCTCGTCGGGCTCGCCGTGCAGGCGGCAGATGATGCCCTTGAGGTTGAGGATGACATCGGTCACGTCCTCTTTTAGGCCCGGCAGAGTGGAGAACTCATGCGAGACTCCCTCGACCTTGACCGAGCTCACGGCCGCTCCTTCGAGCGACGACAGGAGGACGCGCCGCAACGCGTTGCCGAAGGTGTGCCCAAAGCCCCGGTCGAGCGGCTCTACCTCGAAACGCGTGCGGTTGTTGGCCACCTGCTCGCGAGTGATAGTGGGCATCTGGAAGGTAAGCAACTGACCTCCTGTAGATGTTCTCTTGTCGGCGTGATGAAAGCCGGGAGAGCTGGTTCGACTACTTCGAGTACAGCTCGACGATGAGCTGCTCCTGCACCGGCGCCGAGATCTCGCTGCGCTCGGGGAACCGCAGGACCTTGCCCGTCAGGTTGTCGTGGTCGGCCTGCAGCCAGGGCGCCACCGACGCGGTGAGGTCGGTCGCCGCCCGGATGGTCTCGGTGGCCTTGCTCGACGCCTTGACCGAGATGATGTCGTTGGGCCGCACCTGATACGACGGGATGTCGACCTTCTTGCCGTTCACGCGAAAGTGGGCATGGCGCACAAGCTGCCGCGCCTGACGGCGCGAGGCCCCGAAGCCCAGCCGGTAGACCACGTTGTCGAGCCGGGTCTCGAGCAGACGCAGAAGGTTCTCGCCGGTGATGCCCTGCTGGCCGCTGGCCACCACGTAGTAGTGGTGGAACTGCTTTTCGAGCACCTGGTAAAAGCGCCGCGCTTTTTGCTTTTCGCGCAGCTGCAGCAGGTATTCGCCCTGCTTGATGCGCCCGCGGCCGTGCTCGCCCGGCGGGTAGGCCCGGCGCTCGACGGCGCACTTGTCGGTGAAGCAGCGCTCGCCCTTGAGCATGAGCTTCATGCCTTCGCGGCGGCACTGCCGGCACTGCGGTGAAAGATCTCTGGCCATGACGAAGCCTCGCTAGACCCGGCGCCGCTTACGCGGGCGGCAGCCGTTGTGCGGTATCGGCGTCACGTCTTTGACGCCCAGGATCTCGAGGCCGGCGGCCTGGAGGGAGCGGATGGCGGTCTCGCGGCCGGAGCCCGGACCGCGCACGAAGACCTCGACCTTCTGGAGCCCGTGCTCCATGCCCTTGCGAGCCGCCGATTCGGCGGTGACTTGAGCCGCGAACGGGGTGCTCTTGCGCGAGCCCTTGAAGCCGACCGCGCCGGCGCTCTCCCAGGCGATGACGTTGCCCTCTTTGTCGGTGAGCGTCACCAGGGTGTTGTTGAACGAGGTCTTGATGTGCGCCTGGCCGATGGCGATGTTCTTGCGAACCTTGCGCCGCTGGCGTCCTTTGGCTCTCTGCGGTCTTGCCACTTTAGCTCTCGACCTCCGGGTCGTCTGATCGGCTTGCCACTACTTCTTGCTGCGCCGCGCGCCCACGGTCTTCTTGGGACCCTTGCGGGTGCGCGCGTTGGTCTTGGTGCGCTGGCCGTTCACCGGCATGCCGCGCCGATGACGGATGCCGCGATAGCAGCCGATGTCCATGAGCCGCTTGATGTTCTGGGAGCGCTCGCGGCGCAGGTCGCCTTCGACGGTGACGGAACCATCGATCGCCTCGCGCAAACGCACGACTTCTTCTTCTGTGAGGTCGCGGACCTTGGTGTCGGGGTTGATGGCAAGCTTGGCGAGGATCGTGTTCGAGGTGGACCGGCCCACGCCGTAGATGTAGGTGAGACCTATCTCGACCCGCTTCTGCGGCGGGAGGTTGACGCCCGCGATACGTGCCATTCCGCTACCCCTGCCTCTGCCGATGCCGCGGGTTGCTACAGATCACCTGCACGACGCCGTGGCGCCGGATGACCTTGCACTTCTCGCAGATCGGCTTGACTGATGCTCTGACCTTCATGCCTTCCTCACTTGAACGCGGCAGAGGCCCCCGAGCCGGCGGGCATGCCTGCCTCGATCACCGGTTCGAGCGCCTACTTGAACCTGTAGGTGATTCTTCCGCGCTTGAGGTCGTACGGCGACAGTTCGACCTTGACGCGATCGCCGGGCAGGATGCGGATGTAGTTCATGCGCATCTTGCCCGAGATGTGGGCCAGTACTTCGTGCTTATTGTCGAGGAGGACCCTGAACATGGTGTTCGGCAGAGCCTCGACGACTTCGCCTTCGATCTCTATCGCTTCTTCTTTGTTTGCCATACTCCCCGTCGTTTAAGAGCGCGGCCGCTCATGATACCACAGCGGTTTTGTCGAGTCGAGGTTGCCGGCGGCAGTCACTGGCCGGGCAGCGCCTTTGCCGCGCCGCCCATCACCTCGGTCGTTCGTCTGGTGAGCACCCGCGGGCCCGAGGTCGTCAGGGCCACGGTGTGTTCGAAGTGCGCCGACAGCGAGCCGTCGCTGCTGAAGATGCTCCACCGGTCGGCGCCCACGTAGACCTCGTGGTCGCCCACGTTGACCATCGGTTCGATGGCGAAGACCATGCCCTCGGCCAGGCGTGGACCCTTGCCGGCCGGCCCGTAGTTGGGGATCTGCGGCTCCTCGTGCATCTCGCGGCCGACTCCGTGCCCCACGAGCGAGCGCACCACGGCAAATCCGGCCGCTTCGACGACCTCCTGCACGGCGTGAGACACGTCGCCGAGGCGATTGCCGACCCGGCAGGCGCCGATGCCCGCTTCGAGCGAGCGCCTGGTCACGTCGAGCAGGCGCAGGGCGTCGGCGCCGACCTTGCCGACAGGCAGGGTCAGCGCCGAGTCGGCCACGAAGCCGTCGAGCGTCACGCCTACGTCGATCGACAGAATGTCGCCGTCGGCAACGACGTAGGGGCCCGGGATGCCGTGCACCACCATGTCGTTGGGCGAGGCGCAGATCGATCCGGGAAAGCCGCGATAGCCCAGGAAGGTGGGTGTGCCGCCGTGGCCGCGAATGAACTCCTCGGCCATGCCGTCGAGCTCGAGCGTGCGGATGCCGGGGGTGACCGCGGCGGCCAGCATGTCGAGGCAGTCGGCGAGGATCGTGCCCGCCGCCGCGATGCGGCGGATCTCGGCCTCTGACTTGCGGACGATCATGCCCGCTGCGCGCCGGCCAGCAGAGTCTGGACGTCGGCAAAGACCTGGTCGGGGTCGCGGCCCGCGCCCGGCACGGTCGCCAGGATGCCCTGGTCGCGGTAGTAGCCGATCAGCGGCTCGGTCTGCCGGCTGTAGACGGCGAGACGGTTGCGGACCGTCGCCTCGTTGTCGTCGTCGCGCTGAAAGAGCTCGCCGCCGCAGACGTCGCACACTCCCACGACCCGCGGCGGGTCGAAGACCACGTTGTAGCCGCGCCCACAGGCGCGGCAGGCGCGCCGTCCGGCGAGGCGCTGCACGAGCTCCTCGGCGGGCACGTCGATCAGCAATACGAGGCGCAGAGCGCGCTGCGCGTCGGCCAGCATCTCGTCGAGGGCCGCGGCCTGCTCGAGCGTGCGCGGAAAGCCGTCGAGCATGAAGCCGGCCGTCGTGTCGGGCAGCGTCAGGCGTTCGCGGATGATGCCGATGACGACCTCGTCGGGCACCAGATTGCCGGCGTCCATGAAGGCTTTCGCGGCCAGTCCGAGCGCGGTGCCGCCCTTGACGGCGTCGCGCAGAATGTCGCCGGTCGAGATGTGCGGCACAGCGAAGGCCGGCGCGATGCGCTCGGCCTGCGTGCCTTTGCCCGACCCCGGAGCGCCCAGCAGGACGATGTCGAGAGGAAGTCCGGCCACGGCTATTTGAGGAAGCCCTCGTAGTGGCGCATGAGCAGCTGCGCCTCCATCTGGCGCATGGTGTCGAGCGCCACGCCGACCACGATCAGGATGGACGTGCCGCCAAAGTTGAAGGGCACGTTGAACACCCGGTAGAGCAGCCACGGCAGCACCGCGACAGCGGCCAGGAACAGGGCCCCGGGGAGCGTGAGCCGCGTGAGGATGCGGTCGAGGAACTCGGCCGTCGGCCGCCCGGGGCGCACGCCCGGCACGAAGCCGCCGTACTTCTTGAGGTTGTCGGCCTGGTCGATGGGGTTGAACGTGACGGCCGTGTAGAAGTACGTGAACAGGATGATGAGCAGCGCTTCGCCGATGATGTAGGCGACGGTGTTGGGCCCGAAAGCCCGCGAGAACCAGCTGTTCTGCCCGCCGGGCAGGTAGGTCGCGATGGTCACCGGGATGAGCATGACCGACGAGGCGAAGATGACCGGGATGACGCCCGCCATGTTGACCTTGAGCGGGATGAAGGTGCTGGTGCCGCCCATCATGCGGCGCCCGACTATGCGTTTGGCGTACTGCACGGGAATGCGACGCTCGCCGCTCGTGATCCAGACGACCGCCACGATCACCGCCAGGGCGATGATCACAAAGCCGATCTGCGAGACCAGCGACATGGAGCCTTCGAAGAACTTCTGGGCGCCGCCGGGCACCCGCGAGATGATGCTGATGAAGATGAGGATGGACATGCCGTTGCCGATGCCCCGCGCCGTGATGAGCTCGCCGATCCACATGACCACCGTGGCGCCCGCCGTGAGGGTGAAGAGGATGAGCCCGAACTTGACGACGGTGAGGTTGGGCAGCGCGTGGTAGGACTTGAACAGGAAGATGTAGCCCACGGACTGGACGGCCGCCAGGCCCACCGTGAGGTAGCGACTGTACTGGGTGATGACCTTCTGGCCCTGTTCGCCCTCTTTTTGGAGCTCCTCGAGCTTGGGGATGACCACCGTGAGGAGCTGCATGATGATCGACGCCGTGATGTACGGCATGATCCCCAGGGCGAACACGGCGACGCGATTGAGGGCGCCGCCCGAGAACAGGTTCAGAAAGCCGACCACGCCGCTCGCACCGCTCTGGAAGAACGCATCGAGGGCCTTGACGTCGACCCCCGGCACCGGCACGTGCGAACCGAACCGGTAGATCGCGATCATGGCCGCGGTAAAGAGGAGCTTCTTGCGCAGCTCCGGGATCTTCCAGGAGTTGGCCAGCGACTGCCAGAGCTTGTTGTTCACGTCCGCGCCCCCCTCGCTTGCCGCTCGACTAGAGCAGCTCGATGGTGCCGCCGGCCGCCCGGATCTTCTCAGCCGCCTTTTCGGAGAACCCCTGCGCCCGCACGGTCAGGGCCACGGCGACCTCGCCTCCGCCCAGGATCTTGATGGGCGTCCGCGTGTTCTTGACGATCCGCTTGGCGACGAGCGCCTCGGGAGTGACCTCGGCGCCGGCCTCGAAGGCCGTCGCCAGCCGACCGACGTTGACGGGCACGCAGTAGGTGCGAAACGGCCCGATCGGCATGCTCTTCTTCATGTTGGGCCCGCGCAGCTTGCCGAGCCGCATGTAGAGCGGCATCTGGCCGCCTTCGTAGCCGGGGCGCACGCCGCCGCCGGCCCGGGCGTTGAAGCCCTTGTGGCCGCGGCCGGCCGTCTTGCCCTGGCCGCTGCCCTTGCCGCGCCCGAGCCGCTTGGTGTTCTTCGTGGAGCCCGGGTTGGGTCTGAGATCGTTGAGACCGAGATCGCTCATGCTTTACTCACGATTTCTTCGTGGCGGGTCGTACCTCGACGAGGTACGCCACTTTGCGGATCATGCCCCGGATGACCGGGTTGTCTTGCTGGACCACGGTGTGGTGCATGCGCTTGATACCCAGCGCCCGCAACGTGCCGCGGTGGTCGGGCGGCGTGCCGATGCCGCTCTTTATCTGGGTGATCTCGAGCTCGGCCACGGTCACGCCTCGTGGGCGGTCGGCTGCTCGGCCGACTCCCCGGCGTTGGTGGCGGCGGCCTCGTCGCGCGGCGGCAGACTCAGCACCTGAGCCACGGTGAGACCGCGCAGACGCGCAACGTCGGCCGGGGTCTTCAGGCTCTTCAGGCCGGTCACCGTGGCGCGCACCATATTGATCGGGTTGGTCGTGCCGAGGCACTTGGTGAGGATGTCGTGCACACCGGCGAGCTCGAGCACGGCGCGCACACCGGCCGCGGCGATGACACCCGTGCCCTCGGAGGCGGGCTTGAGAAGCACGCGGCCCGCGCCGTAGTGGCCGAGCACCTCGTGGGGGATCGTGGTGCGGTAGCGCGGCACCTTGAACATGTTCTTCTTGGCGTCGAGGATCGCCTTCTGGATAGCCAGCGGGACCTCACGCGCCTTGCCGTACCCTGCGCCCACGTTGCCGTTCTCGTCGCCGACCACCACGAGAGCCGTGAACGAGAAGCGGCGACCGCCCTTCACGACCTTCGCGACACGGTTGATGTCGACGACGCGTTCTTTGAGCTCTACTCCGTCAACAGGTGTTCTGGCCACAGAGCGTCCTTCACTTTCTTTTCTAGAAAACGAGGCCGCCCTCGCGGGCGCCCTCGGCGAGCGCCTTGACGCGCCCATGGTACAGGTAGCCGGACCGGTCGAAGACGACCGTCTCGATGCTCTTGGCGCGCGCCCGCTCGGCGAGCAGCACGCCGACCTTCTTGGCTACGCCGCTCTTGTCGAGCCCGCTGGCGTCGACTTCGGACGACCGCGCCGCCGCCAGGGTCGTGCCGGTCGCGTCGTCGACCACCTGAGCGTAGATAGCCCGGTTGGAGCGAAACACGGACACGCGCGGGCGAACCGCGCTGCCGGTCACTTTGGCGCGGATCCGGCGACGCCTCTTGGCGCGAGCCTCGACGATTGTCTTGGTAGTCATGCCGTTCAGTTCCCTCTGGTCCGATCGCGCCTAGGCGCGCTTGCCGACCTTGCGCGCGACGTATTCGCCCGCGTAACGGATACCCTTGCCCTTGTACGGCTCGGGCGCACGCAGCGACCTGATCTGCGCCGCGACCTCGCCGACGGCCTGCTTGTCGATGCCGCGCACCAGCACCACCTGCGGCTGTGGCGTCTCGAACTCGATGCCCGCCGGCGGGACGACGACGGCCGGATGGCTGAAGCCGACCAGCAGCTCGAGGTCGGCGCCCTTCATGCTGGCGCGGTAGCCGACGCCGACGATCTCGAGACGCTTCTCGAAGCCCTCGGTGACACCCTGCACCATGTTGGCGATGAGCGTGCGCGTGAGGCCGTGCAGCGACCGGTGAGGGGCGCTGTCGGTAGGCCGCGAAACGGTGATGACGGCGTCGTCGAGGGCCACGATCATCTCGCGGGGCAGGCGCTGCGTGAGCTCGCCCCTGNNAGGCGTTGCGCCTCGGCGCTGGTCACGAGACCACGTGACGTGGAGATGATCGCCACACCGAGGCCACCCAGGACCTTCGGCAGGGCGTCCTTACGCGCGTAGATGCGGCGGCCGGGTTTGGAGACCCGCTTGATGCCNNGGCGATGCCCGCCTTCATGCGCGACGCCGGGATCTCGACCTCGACGTGGTTGGCCCGGTTCGCGTTGCGAATGCGAGTCAGCATGTCGGCGATGGGATCGGTCATGGACATGTCTCGTCGCCTCCCTTACCAGCTCGACTTGGTCAGGCCGGGAATGACGCCCTCGTGAGCGAGCTCACGCAGGCAGATACGGCACAGACCGAACTGACGGAAGTAGCCGCGCGGGCGTCCGCAGCGCATGCACCGGTGGTACTCGCGCGTGCTGTACCGCTGCTTGCGGCCGGCCTTCACAACCAGAGATGTCTTGGCCATGTACTAGCTCCTAGCTTTCACGAAACGGCATGCCCAGCATCGACAGCAGGGCTCGGCCTTCTTCGTCTGAGGTCGCGGAGGTGGTGATCGTGATGTTCATGCCGCGCAGCTGATTGACCGCGTCGTAGTCGATCTCGGGGAAGATCGTCTGCTCGCGGATGCCCATCGAAAAGTTCCCGCGACCGTCGAACTGGCCGGGGGCGATGCCGCGAAAGTCGCGGATGCGCGGCAGCGCCACCGACACGAGACGGTCGATCATCTCGTACATGCGCTCGCCCCGCAAAGTGACCTTGCAACCGATCGCCATGCCCTCGCGCAGCTTGAAACCGGCGATCGACCTGCGAGCCTTGGTGATCACCGGATGCTGGCCGGCGATCAACGCCATCTCCTCGACCGCGTCGTCGAGCAGCTTGGCGTTGGTCTTGGCCTCGCCGACACCCATGTTGAGGGTGAGCTTTGTGACCCGCGGGACCTGCATGATGTTGTCGTAGCCGAACCGCTCGCGCAGCGCCGGCACGATCTCGGCGGCGTATCTGTCTTTGAGTCGTGACATGCCCTAAACCCTGTCGATGTCTTTGCCGCAGCTCGCCCGCCGGCAGACGCGCACCTTGGTGCCGTCGTCGGTGAACCGGTAGCCGACCCTGGTCGACTGGCCGCAGGCGGGGCAGACGAGCATGACGTTGGAGGCGTGGATCGGCGCCTCGCGCTCGATCACGCCGCCCTGGGGATTCTTTTTGGGGTTGGGACGGGTATGGCGCTTGGCCATGTTGAGCCGTTCGATGACCACGCGCCGCTTCTCTTTGTCGACGCGCAGCACCTTGCCGGCCTTGCCCGACTCCTTGCCGCTGATGACCATGACCTGGTCGCCCTTATGGATCTTCATTACCGACATTCGCTCGACCTCAGCTCACTACCCAGGCCCTACAGGACTTCCGGGGCCAGGGAGACGATCTTCATGAAATTGCGCTCGCGCAACTCGCGGGCGACGGGCCCGAAGATACGGGTACCGCGCGGGTTGTTCTGGTTGTCGATCAGCACGGCGGCGTTTTCGTCGAAGGCGATATAGGTGCCGTCCTTGCGCCCGAACTCCTTCTTGGTGCGCACCACAACGGCGGTGACCACCTCGCCCTTCTTGACGCTGCCTCCAGGCGTCGCCGACTTGACCGTAGCCACGATCACATCGCCCACGCGAGCGTAGCGCCGCCGCGAACCGCCCCGCACCCTGATGCACAGGATCTCGCGGGCGCCGGTGTTGTCGGCCACTCTCAGTCTCGACTCTGTCTGGATCATCTCTTCTGGTCTCCGCCTCTTACTTGGCCTTGGCGAGTACTTCGAGAAGCCGCCAGTGCTTGGTGGCGCTCAACGGACGAGTCTCGACGATGCGCACCACATCGCCCACGCCGGCCGCGTTGTGCTCGTCGTGGGCGTGCAGCTTGCTCGTGCGACGCACCACCTTGCGGTACTTGTCGTGGGCCCGCACCGCGTCGATGCGCACGACGATGGTCTTGTCCATCGCCGAGCTGACGACCACGCCGCGACGTTCCTTGCGCCCCGGCACCGTCGCCGGCGCCGGCCGCGCGGCCTTGGCCTTGGCCGGCTTCTTGGCGGCCACCGCAGCGACCACCGGCTTCTTGGCGGCCGCCTTGCGGGCCGCCGTCGACTTGGCCGCGGACTTGCCGCTGGCTGCCTTCTTGGCGGCCGGCTTGCGCGCCGCCGAGGCCTTCTTGGCCGGCGTGCCGGCCGCATCTGACTTGCGGGCCGGCATCAGCCCTCACCTCCGCCTACGTGTGCGTGCTCGCGCTCGATGTGCACCGTCAGCAGACGGGCGATCTCGCGCCGCGCGATCGTCAACTTATGCGTGTTGTCGAGCTGGCCTGTCGCGTGCTGAAAGCGCAGGTTGAAGAGCTCCTTGCGCGTGTCGCGGATACGCGCCTCGAGCTCCTCGTCGGAGAGTTCTCGAACCTGTCTAGCCTTCAAAGAGGTTCCCCTCCCGTGTGACGAACTTGCACTTGATCGGCAGCTTGTGCGTAGCCAGCCGCAGCGCCTCGCGGGCGACGGGCTCGCTCACGCCGGCAAGCTCGAACATGACCTTGCCCGGCTTGACCACGGCGACCCATGATTCGGGTGAGCCCTTGCCGCCGCCCATGCGGGTCTCGGCCGCCTTCTTGGTCACCGGCTTCTGCGGGAAGATGTTGATCCACACCTTGCCGCCTCGTTTCATATAGCGCGTCATGGCAATACGGGCCGCTTCGATCTGGCGGTTGTCCACCCAGCCGGGTTCGAGCGCCTTGAGACCGTACTCGCCGAACTCGACCTCGGTACCGCCCTTGGCCAGGCCGGACATGCGGCCGCGCTGGTGCTTGCGGTGCTTGACTCTCTTGGGAAGAAGCATGCTCGTTACCCGCTTATCTTCTGGGCGCCGGACGATCGGTTTGCGGCCGCCGCGGGCGGCGGTCGCCACGACCCCGGTCGCGGCTCGGTTCCTCGCGCTCCGGCTGGCGGCCGGTGACGGGGAAGCCCTCGGGCATGATCTCGCCCTTGTTGATCCACACCTTGACGCCGATGCGGCCGAAGGTCGTCTTGGCCTCTTTGAACCCGTAGTCGATGTCGGCCCGCAGCGTATGGAGCGGCACACGCCCCTCGCTGTAGTGCTCGCTGCGCGCCATCTCGGAGCCGCCCAGCCGCCCGCTGCACTTGACCCGCATACCGGCGGCGCCGGAGCGGATGGCGCTGGTGAGCGCGCGCTTCATGGCGCGCCGAAAGCTGACGCGGTTCTCGAGCTGCTCGGCGATGGACTGCGCCACCAGCACGGCGTCGAGCTCGGGACGCTTGACCTCGACGATGTTCACCTGAACGTTCTTGTGAGTCATCGCGTGGAGCTCCTTGCGGAGCGCGTCGACTTCGGAGCCGCTCTTGCCGATCACGATGCCCGGACGGGCCGTATGAATGTCGATCGTCACGTTGTTCTGGTCCTTGCGGATGATCACCCGTGACAGACCGGCATGCGAGAGCTTGCCGAAGATGTGCTTGCGGATGCGCTCGTCCTCGGCGAGGTAGCCCTTGAAGTCCTTTTCGGTATACCAGTGCGACTTCCAGTCGTGAATGACGCCGATACGGAAGCCGCCGGGATGCACTTTCTGGCCCACTACGACCGCTTCCTTTCGTCGACGGCGATGGTGATGTGACTGCTGCGCTTGCGGATGCGGTTGACCCGGCCCATGGCGCGGAACTTCCAGCGCTTGAGCGTGGGGCCTTCGTCGACGTAGGCCTCTTTGACGTAGAGATCGTCGGCCGCCAGGTTGTTGTTGTTCTCGGCGTTGGCCACCGCGGAGTTCAGGACCTTGGCGACAATGCCGGAGGCGCTGCGATTGGCGAACACCAGCGTGGTGCGCGCGTCGGCGACCGACTTGCCGCGAATGAGGTCGACGACCTCGCGGACCTTGCGCGGCGACATGCGCACGTACCTGGCTTGTGCTCTGACCGCCATGCCTAGCGCCTCGCCGAGCGGTCGCTCTTGACGTGGCCGCGGAAGGTGCGCGTAAGGGCGAACTCGCCGAGCTTGTGGCCGACCATGGACTCGCTGATGAAGATCGGCACGTGTTTGCGCCCGTCGTGGACGGCGATCGTGTGGCCGACCATCTCGGGAAAGACGGTCGAAGAACGCGACCACGTCTTGATCATGCGTTTTTGGCCGGCCTGGTTCATCTCGGTGATGCGTCGCATGAGACGCTCGTCGACGAACGGACCCTTCTTCGCTGACCTGCTCAAGAGGCTTCCTCCTGCCTCACGAATGCTTGCCGCGCTTGCGGCCGCGGATGATGTACGAGTCGGAACGCTTGTGCTTTGACCTGGTGCGATAGCCGAGTGTCGGCACGCCCCAGGGAGTGACCGGATGGCGCCCGGCGGTGGTCTTGCCCTCGCCGCCGCCGTGCGGATGGTCGACCGGGTTCATGGCCGTGCCGCGCACGGTGGGCCGCACGCCGCGCCAGCGCGTGCGCCCGGCCTTGCCGCCGTCGATGTTCGAATGGTCCGAGTTACCGACCTCGCCGACCGTTGCCCGGCAGGCCAGGCTGATGCGGCGCAGCTCACTGGAGGGCATGCGCACCACGCCGTAGCCCTTTTCTTTGGCCTGCAGCTGGGCGCTTGTACCGGCGCTGCGCACGAACTGAGCGCCGCGCCCGGGATAGAGCTCGATGTTATGGATGGTCGTGCCAGTCGGGATGGATTCGAGCGGCAGGGCGTTGCCGACCTTGATGTCGGCCTTGGGACCCGATTCGACGGTGTCGCCCACCTTGAGACCCTGCGGCGCGACGATGTAGCGCTTCTCGCCGTCGGCGTAGTGCAGCAGGGCGATGCGCGCCGAGCGGTTGGGGTCGTACTCGATGTGGGCGACCTTGGCCGGCACGCCATCCTTGTCGCGCTTGAAGTCGATCACCCGGTAACGGCGCTTGTGGCCGCCGCCCTGGTGGCGCGTCGTGATGCGGCCGTTGTTGTTGCGGCCGCCCTTGCGCGTGACGGGTTCGACCAGCGAGCGCTCCGGCTCGGAACGCGTGACCTCGTCGAAGCTCTCGGTCGTCATGAAGCGGCGGCCGGGAGATGTCGGCTTGTACTTCTTGATGCCCATTACCTGCCCTCGAAGAATTCGATCTTGTCGGAAGGCGACAGTTGCACGACCGCCTTCTTCCAGGACGAGTTGCGACCGGCCGTCCAGCCGCGCCGCTTGGGCTTGGGCCGCACGTGCGAGGTCGCCACGCCGAGGACCTTGACGTTGAAGAGCTGCTCGACCGCCTGGGCGATGGCCGTCTTGTGGGCCTTGGGGTGCACCTCGAAGGTATACCGGTGAAGGTCGATCTGAGCGTAGCTCTTCTCTGAGATGATCGGCCTGATGACGATCTTTTCGGCTTCGACCATGGTCATGCTCCAGTCAAGACGGAGAACGCCTTTTCGGTCACTACGATGGAGCGGTTCCGCAGCACCTGTTCCACGGAGAGACGGCGCGCCTCGCCGGTCTCGGCATACCGCAGGTTGCGCACCGACCTGGCGACCACCGGCTCGTCGTCGGTGACGACCAGCACCGGCGCCGCGATATCGAGCGCCATCAGCAGCTCGTTCAAGGTCGCCGTTGACGGCGCCTCGAGATCGAGCCCGCGAGCGACGTAGATGCTGCCACCCTCGGCGCGATCGGACAGCGCCATGGTGAGCGCCTTGTGCGCGGCCTTGCGATTGATCTTGAGATCGTACGAGCGCGGCTTGGGCCCAAAGGCGGTGCCGCCGCCCGAACGCGTCGGCGACTTGACCGAGCCGGCGCGCGCCCGGCCGGTGCCCTTCTGACGGTACAGCTTGGCGGTGGAGCCGGAGATCTCGCCGCGCGTCTTGGTGGACGCGGAGCCACTGCGCCGTGCGGCCTGCTCGGCGCGCACCGCGAGGTGCAGAAGATTGATGTCGGCGGTAAGGCCGAAGCGCTCGACGCTGAGCTTGATCTCTTCGACCTGCTTGCCGTCCGCGTCGAAGACCAGCGCGACACGCTCGTCGGCCGGGCGTCGCACGGCGGCTCGTTCGACCGCCGGCGCCGACTTGGCCTTGCGCGCCGGCTTGGCCGGCGCGGCGGCGGGCTTGGCCGGCTTGGCGACCTTCGGAGCGGCCTTGGCAGTGGCGGCCCGCCTGCGTGCGGGCTTGGCCGGCGCTGGAGCGTCGGTCGGCGCCGCGCTGTCGGTCGTCTCGACGGCGGCCGTCTCGGCGGCGACTGCCTCGGTGACGGCGGGCTTGGCGCGCCGGCGAGCGGGCTTGGCGGCTGGCGCCTCGGCGGCGACCTTGGCGGATCTCTTGGCGCCCGCGGCCGGCTTGTCGGCGGTGGCCTTGACCGGCGCCTTGCGCGGCGCCCGCGCCGGCTTGACCGGCTTGTCGGGCGCGCCTTCGCCGGCGGCGGTGTTCTGAGTCTTGTCTGGTTTGTCGGCCACGACTATGCGCCCTTGACGATGACGACGGAATTGGTGGCGCCCGGCACTGCGCCCTTGATGAGCAGAAGGTTGTTCTCGAGGTCGCGAGCCACGACCCGCAGGCCGAGCTGGGTGACCTGCTGGTCGCCCATGTGCCCCGACATGCGCTTGCCCTTGAAGACCCGGCTCGGGTAGGCGCTGGCGCCGATCGAGCCCGGCTGGCGAACATTGTGCGAGCCGTGAGTCTCGGGGCCGCGAGCGAAGTTGTGACGCTTGACCGTGCCCTGGAACCCCTTGCCCTTGGAGACGCCGGTCACGCTGACGTGCTGGCCGTCTGCGAATGCTTCGACTGTGACCGTGTCGCCGACCTTCAGGTTGGCCATGCCGCGGATCTCGGCCAGGTGGCGCTTGCCGTGCTTGAGCCCGGCCTTCTTGAGGTGGCCCAGCTCGGCCTTGGTGAGCTGCTTGTCTTTGCAGTCTTCGAAGGCCAGCTGGACCGCCGAGTAGCCGTCGCTCTCGGTGGTGCGTACCTGGGTGACGGCACAGGGCCCTGCTTCGACGACGGTCACGGCGATGCGGTTGCCGTTGTCGTCGAAGAGCTGGGTCATGCCGAGCTTCTTGCCGATGATGCCCGTCATGCCACTACAGCTTGATCTCGATGTGAACGCCGGCCGGAAGGTCGAGGCGCATGAGCTGGTCGACCGTCTTGGGGGTCGGCTGATGGATGTCGATGAGCCGCTTGTGCGTGCGAATCTCGAAGTGCTCGCGGGAGTCCTTGTCTTTGAACGGACTCTTGATCACGCAGTACACGTTCTTCTCGGTCGGCAACGGCACCGGACCCGAGATGGTGGCCCCACTGCGCTGCGCCGTTTCGACGATCGACTGCGCGCTGCGCTCGATCAGCTCGTGATCGTAGGACTTCAACCTGATGCGTATCTTCTGCTGAGCCAACTCTCGCCTTCTTGTCTTGTTCACGTGGCCGGGCGTGTCCGTGTCTGGCACAGACACACACGTCCGCTGATCGACCGTGCGCCCTTTAGGCGATGATCTCCGAGATCGCGCCGGCGCCGACGGTGCGGCCGCCTTCGCGAATGGCGATCCGCAGGCCTTCTTCCATGGCGATCGGCGTGATGAGCGTGACTTCCATCACCGTGTTGTCGCCCGGCATGACCATCTCAACGCCCTCTTCGAGGGTGATGACGCCGGTCACGTCGGTGGTGCGAAAGTAGAACTGCGGCCGGTAGCCGTTGAAGAACGGCGTGTGACGGCCGCCTTCGTCTTTGGACAGCACGTAGACCTGAGCCTTGAAGTGGGTGTGCGGCGTGATGCTGCCCGGCTTGGCGGCGACCATGCCGCGCTCGACCTCTTCGCGCTTTGTGCCGCGCAGCAGAATGCCGATGTTGTCGCCGGCGACGCCTTCGTCGAGCAGCTTGCGGAACATCTCGACGCCCGTCACGACGGCCTTCTGGCTCTTCTCGTGCATGCCGATCAGCTCGATCTCTTCGCCGACCTTGACCTTGCCGCGGTCGACACGCCCGGTGGCGACAGTGCCACGGCCGGTGATGGTGAAAACGTCTTCGACCGGCATGAGGAAGGGCTTGTCGATGTCGCGTACGGGCTGCGGCAGGTACTCGTCGAGCGCCTTGGTGAGCTGCAGGATGGACGAGCACCATTCGCAGTCGTCCTTGCCGCAGCCACACTCGAGGGCCTTGAGGGCCGAGCCCGTGATGACCGGGATCTCGTCGCCGGGGAAGTCGTTGTCGGAGAGCAGCTCGCGGACCTCCATCTCGACGAGCTCGAGGAGCTCGGGGTCGTCGAGGAGGTCGACCTTGTTCAGGTAGACGATGATGTTCGGCACGTTCACCTGGTGCGCCAGCAGGATGTGCTCGCGCGTCTGCGGCATGGGGCCGTCGGCGG
>PLTW01000061.1:1810-5558 GCA_003164655.1 Actinomycetota bacterium | reverse complement strand
TTCGACGGCGCCATGGGCACGCAGCTCATCGCCGCCGGCTACCGTCCGGTCGAGTCGCCCGAGTCGTGGAACGTAAGCGATCCCGACATCGTCGTCGGCATTCACCGCGCCTACCTCGAGGCGGGCGCCGACATCATCGAGACCAACACGTTCGGCGGCAGTCGCAGCAAGCTGACCGCCTACCATGCGGGCGAGCGCGTCGCCGAGTTGAACACGGCCGGCGCCCGCCTGGCGACCGGAGTACGCGACGAGGTCGCGTCCGGCAGGCTGGTCGCCGGCGACATCGGGCCGTCGGGACGCATGATGCCGCCGCTCGGCGACGCCACGCCCGACGAGCTGCGCGACGTTTTTGCCGAACAGGCCGAGGCGCTGGTCGCGGGCGGGGTCGACCTCATCTCGATGACGACTTTCTTCGACATCGAGGAGGCCAAGGCTGCCGTTCTGGGCGTGCGCGCCATGGCCGGCTCGCTGCCCGTGCTCATCTCGCTGGCCTTCAAGCCCTCGCCGCGCGGCTACCACACGATGATGGGGGTCACGCCGGCGCAGGCCGCGGCGACGCTGCTCGACGCCGGCGCCGACGTCGTCGGCGCCAACTGCGAGATCACCGCCGAGGAGATGCTCGGCCTTGTCGCCGAGCTGCGCGCCGCGACCACCGCTCCCCTGGTCATTCAGCCCAACGCCGGGCAGCCGCGCCTCGCCGACGGGCACACGGTCTACGGCGAGACGCCCGAGCGGTTCGCGTCGTTCATGCCGGCCATCGTGGCCGCCGGCGCGAACATCGTCGGGGGCTGCTGCGGCACGACGCCGGCGCACATCGCGGCGTTGGCGGCGGCGCTGGGCCGCTAGCCGGGTAGAGCCCGGCGCCGGCGGGCACGAACGCCTGCTTCTGGCGCCGGCGCCTACTTGCGCGGGCCGGCGCCTACTTGCGCAGGGCGGCGCCGACCGTATCGAAGATGAGGCGCACCGCGTGCAGCGCGGTGATCTCCATGGGGTCGTAGAGCGGGTTGACCTCGACCATGTCCATGCCGATCACGTGCGCCCGCAGGGCGACCGCTCGCAGGATCGCCTTGGCCTCGTAGTAGCTGAAGCCGCCGGGCTCGGGCGTGCCCGTGCCGGGAGCGATGCCCGGGTCGAGCGCATCGATGTCGAAGGTGATGTACACGTCTTCGCCCGGCACGATGTGGGCGACGAGCTCGTCGACCGGCGTGCGCTTGGCCTGTTCGCACCAGAAGGTGGTCACGCCGCGCTTGCCGGCCAGCTCGATCTGGTCGGCGGCGGTGTGCAGCCCACGGATGCCGTACTGCGTGATGCGCGTGGCGAGCCCGCTCTCGTGGGAGCGCACGATGGGACTGGCGTGGGTGAACAGCATGCCGCCTTCGTCGTTCCAGTAGTCCATGTGGGTGTCGAACTGCACGAGATGCAGGGGGCGCCCGCCGAAAGCCTTGAGAACCGGATAGGTGATCGAGTGGTCGCCGCCCAGGACGACCGGAAAGAGGTCCTGTTCAAGCAGGCGCCCGACGCGCGCCCCGATCAGCGGGTGGCTGCGTTCGGGTTGCGCCGTCGGCGGCAGCTCGACGTCGCCCGAGTCGACGAAGCGCACGCCGCCCAGAAGCTGGGCGCCGACCTCGCCGTCGTAGAAGGGCGCTGCGCCGTCGCGGTAGGCCCAGTTGGTCGAGGCGTCGCGCATGGCGCGCGGGCCGTAGCGCGCGCCCGGACGGGCGGTCGTGGCCTCGTCGTAGGGGATGCCGAGTATGGCGACGTCGGCATCGCTGTTTTTGGGGTCGGCCACATAGGGCGCCTTGAGAAAGCTCGCGATGCCGGCAAAGGGCGGAGATTCTCCCATGGGGGGAATCTTACCGGAGCGGCAACGGTCGTCGGCAACCCGTCCGCTGAGCGTCGTCATGGGTGATATAGGATAGCGCCCGCAAGACACGCGACAAGGAGAGCGATGAAGATCCAGCGGAGGCCCACGAACGTGCTCCTGCCGGTGCCGCTGGTCATGGTCAGCCTCGCCGGCGCCGACGGCGGTGCCGCCAACATCATCACCCTCGCCTGGGCGGGCACCGTATGCTCGGCGCCGCCCATGCTCAGCATCTCGGTGCGACCGTCGCGGCACTCCTACGACCTTCTGCGACGCAGCCACGAGTTCGTCGTCAACATCCCGCGCGCCGCCCAGGTGCGCGAGGTCGATCTGTGCGGCAACACATCCGGGCGCGACATCGACAAGTTCGCCGCCTGCGGCTTTCACGCCGTCTCGGCGGCGCGCGTCGCGGCGCCCATGATCGAGGAGTGTCCCGTCAACATCGAGTGCGTCACTCGCCACCACCTCGGTCTGGGCGCCCACGACCTGTTCATCGGCGAGATCCTCGCCGTTCACTTCGACGACGACGTCCTGGACTCGCGCGGCCGCCTGCAGCCCGCCAAGGTCGATGCTCTGGCCTACGTGCACGGCGACTACTGGTCGCTGGGCGAGAAGGTGGGCAGCTACGGGTTCACGCTCAAGGAGTCACAGGGAGAGGCGCAAAGGTGAGCCGCTACTTCATCACCACGCCGATCTATTACGTCAACGCCGACCCGCACCTCGGGCACGCCTACACCACGATCGCCGCCGACATCCTGGCCCGCCACCATCGCCGGCTCGGCGACGATGTCTTCTTTTTGACCGGCACCGACGAACACGGCAACAAGGTCGCCCAGGCGGCCGAGCAGCGCGGGCTGACCCCGCGCAAGCACGTCGACGCCCTCGCCCCGAAGTTTCGCGAGATGACCGCGCGGGTGAACGCCTCGAACGATTTCTTCATTCGCACGACCGATACCCAGCACGAGGCCTTCGTGCAGGGCTTCGTCGAGAAGCTGCGGGCCGCCGGCGACATCGAGAAGCGCACCTACGGCGGCCTCTACTGTACGGCCTGCGAGGGCTTCTACTACGAGCGCGACCTCGTCGACGGTAACTGCCCTGTGCACGGCACCGAGCCGGTGTGGCTCGAAGAAGAGAACTACTACTTTCTGCTGTCGCGCTACCAGGATCGGCTGCGCCGGTTCTACCTCGAGCACCCCGACTGGGTGCGGCCCAGGTCGCGTTACAACGAGGCCCTGTCGTTCATCGAGGGCGGCCTCGACGACATCTCCATCAGCCGCAAGTCGATCACCTGGGGCATCCCCGTGCCGTGGGATGCCGAGCAGGTGATCTACGTCTGGGTCGACGCGCTGATCAACTACATCTCGGCCCTGACCTACGCCCGGCCCGGCGACGACCTCGAGGGGCGCTACTGGCCGGCCGACATCCACCTGCTGGCCAAGGACATCCTCAAGTTCCACGCGGTGATCTGGCCGGCGCTGCTGTGGAGCGCCGGCTACGAGCCGCCGCGCGCCGAGTTCATCCACGGCTACCTGCTCATGGGCGGCGAGAAGATGAGCAAGACGCGCGGCAACGTGCTCGACCCGTTCGCGGTCATCGAGGAGCGCGGCGTCGATGCGCTGCGCTTCTACCTGTTCCGCGAGGTGACGTTCGGCCAGGACGGCGTGATCTCGCTCGAGGGCTTCGAGCACCGCTACAACAACGAGCTGGCCAACGAGCTCGGCAACCTCGTCAGCCGCGTCGTGTCGATGGTCGGCAAGTATCGCGGCGGCCGCATTCCGCTCGCCGCCGCGGCGCCCGGCGGGGCGGCGAGCGGGGAGCCCGTCGCCGCCGGCTCCGGCATCGGGGAGCCCGGCATCGGGGAGCCCGTCGCCGCGACCCTCGCCGTCG
>PLTW01000061.1:303-1750 GCA_003164655.1 Actinomycetota bacterium | reverse complement strand
GGCCGGCCGTCTCGACGCCGTCCTGTACGACCTCGCCGCCGGCCTGCGCCTCGTGGCCCTGACGCTCTATCCGGTGATACCCGGGACGGCGATCGAGATCCTGCGCCGCCTCGGTCAGCCGCACGAGCTCGCCGACCTGCTGTTCGAGCAAGCGCGCTGGGACGGCCTCGCGGCGGCCGACGTGGTGGCGGCGCCGTCGCTGTTTCCGCGCATCGAAGCCAAGGCGTAGGGTCGCCTTTTTTGAGCCGGGCGCCGCGGACGCAAACGGAAGGGGCCGGCATGGGACTGATCGACACTCACTGCCACCTCGACATGCTCAAGGGCACGCCCGACGAGGCCCTGGCCGAGGCGCGCGCGGCGGGAGTCGACGCGGTCGTCACGGTCGGCATCGACCTGCCGTCGTCGCGTATCGCCGCCGCTCTGGCCGCCCGCAACGACCACGTCTATGCCACGGCCGGGGTGCATCCGCACGACGCCGTGACTTTCGGCAAAGTCGCGCGCACCGGCCTTGAGCGGCTGCTCGGCCAGCCGCGCGTCGTGGCCGTCGGCGAATGTGGCCTGGACTTTTACCGCGACCTCGCCCCGCGCGACGTCCAGCGGGCGGTGTTTGTCGAGCAGCTCGAGCTGGCGCGCGCGGCCGGCAAGCCGGTCTGCGTGCACAGCCGCGAGGCGGGTGGCGAGACCTTCGCCCTGCTCACCGAGCACGGCGACGGCCTGCGCACCATCCTGCACTGCTTTTCGACGCCCGAATACGTCGAGCTGGCCAACGAGCGCGGCTACTTCGTCTCGTTTGCCGGCAACCTGACCTACAAGAGCTCAGACGGCCTGCGCAAGGCGGCCGCGGCGGTGCGCGAAGACCTGCTGCTGGTCGAGACCGACGCGCCGTTCCTGTCGCCCATGCCGCGCCGCGGACAGTCCAACCGTCCGGCCTACGTCGCCCTGACGGCCCGGTTTCTGGCGCGGTTGCGGGGCTGGAGCGACGATGAGGTGGCCGCCGTCACCAGCGCCAACGCGCGTCGCGCGTTCGGCATCGACGACCCGGCCGTCGCCCGAGCCTCGTGAGCGCGGCGCACGCTCGCCCTCCCGCCAGACGGCGCTACGGCCAGCATCATCTCGTCGACAAAGGCACGCTCGAGGCCATCGTCGCCATGGCCCGGGTGCTGCCCGACGACGTCGTGCTCGAGGTCGGGGCGGGCGACGGCCTGCTGACGGCGCGCCTCGTCGAGCAGGCGCGCTTCGTGCACGCCTTCGAGATCGACACGCGCTTCGCCGCCGGTCTCGACAGTCTGGCGGCCGGTCGCGACGATCTGCGTATCTACCTGGCCGACGGCCTGCGCTACCGGCTCGCCGACCTGGATCCGCCGCCGACCACCCTGGTGGCCAATCTCGCCTACAACATCGCCGTGCCCCTGCTGATGCGCACCATCGCCGGACTGCCCAGCGTGCG
>PLTW01000061.1:0-291 GCA_003164655.1 Actinomycetota bacterium | reverse complement strand
CCGGCCGGCGAGGCCGCCGTGCTCGATACGCTGGTGCGCACGGCGTTCGGCCAGCGGCGCAAGCAGATCGTGAACTCGCTGTCGGGCGCGGCGGCACCGGCCGCGGCACCGCCGGGAGCGTCCGCGCTCGGCCGCGACGACGTGCGCCGCGCGCTTGCGGCACTGAGCCTGCCCGACACGTCCCGGCCCGAAGAGCTTGCGCCGCCGGTCTTCGTCGCCCTCGCCCGGGAGCTCGGGTGGCTGCCGCCGGCGTGAACGCCGGCGACACGCCCGGCGGACGGGCCGGCGCCG
>PLTW01000149.1 GCA_003164655.1 Actinomycetota bacterium | reverse complement strand
ACTCGTTCAACGGCATGGTCAGACCGCAGGCGCAGGTCAAAGGCGCCTTCGAGCTGCTGCGTCCCGCCGACGACCTGTGCGAGAGCGATTGCGGCCCGGCCTGTCCGGAGTGGGTCACGGGCGACGAGTTCCTCGAAGCCCTCGCCGACGCCGAGCTGCCCGGCGCCGCCGGCGCCGACGGGGCGGCGGCCGCGATCGCCGCCCTGCGGCGCGAGCACCGCCTGTTCGATCGCCGTCGTCGCCCGCTCGGTGCCACGCTCACGTCGCTCGTCGCGGCGGGGGGCAGGCTACTCGTGCTGGTGGCCGACGTCGGCCGGCGCCGGCCGCTGCTCAGCCGCGACGTCTGCCTGTCGCAGCTCGGGCGCTCGTACCTGTACCTGCACGGCGCCTGCGTGCCATCGCGCCTGGGCCTCGCCGTGTGCGGCGACGGCGGGGAAGACGAGCCCGACGTCGTCATGGCCGACGTCGTCGTCGCCGCCGCCAGCCCCGAGCTGGTGAGCGTCTTCGACCACGTGGCGTTCGTCGACCCGCCCTTCGACGGCGGCCTGTTCGGCGAGATCCTCGCTGCAGTGGCGCCGGCCGCCTGCGTCCACGTCCTGTGGGGCGAGAGTGAGGTAGACTTCACGAAGGCCGTCGCGGCCGACGACTACGACCTCGCGGCGGTCTGCCGCCGGGTCTATCGAGCGCTGGCCGCCGCCGGCGAAACCGGCGACCTCGCCGCCGAGCTGCTCGGTCGGCAGGGCTTCCTGGCCGGCCTGCCGGCGTTGGCCGCCGCCTGGAGCACGCTCTCCGAGGCTGGTTTGCTGGTCGACGACGCAGGCAAGAAGGGAGTGAAGCGGGCGGAAGGCAAGATCGACCTGGCCACCTCCGCCACGTACCGCCGATGGCACGAACGATTCCACAAGACAACGTTTCTGAGGCACTGCCTGAGCATCCGCCTCTAGGGCCGCTCGCCCCTGCGGCCGAGCAGCAGCGTGGGCTGCTCGAGCGCGTCCTTTCCGCCGTTGCGGTCTACAATCCCGACCTCAACGTCGAGCTCATGACGCGGGCTTTCGAGCTGGCCTGCGAAAAGCACGGCGGGCAGAGCCGCAAGAGCGGCGAGGACTACATCAACCATCCCGTCGGCACGGCCCTCATCTGCGCCGAGCTGCGACTCGACGACGCCACCATCGCGGCCGCCCTGCTGCACGACGTGGTCGAAGACTCGGACACCTCTGTCGAGGTCATCCGCGCGCGGTTCGGCGACGAGATCGCCATGCTGGTCGACGGCGTCACCAAGCTGACCAAGATCAGCTTCACCTCGATCGAGGAGGAGCAGGCCGAGAACTACCGCAAGATGATCGTCGCCATGGCCGAGGACATCCGCGTCATCCTGATCAAGCTCGCCGATCGCCTCCACAACATGCGGACTCTGTGCTACCTGGGCAAGCAGAAGCAGATCCAGAAGGCCAAAGAGACTATCGAGATCTACGCGCCGCTGGCCCATCGCCTGGGCATCAACAGCGTCAAGTGGCAGCTCGAGGACCTCGCCTTCTCGACCCTCCACCCGCGCAAGTACGGCGAGATCGAGCGCATGGTGTCGCAACGCCGCGCCGATCGCGAGGACTACATCACAGACGCGGCGCGCTTCCTCGAAGACGAGCTTTCGAAGGTCGGCGTGCGCTCCGAGATCACGGGGCGCGCCAAGCACTTCTACTCCATCTACGTCAAGATGAGCCGCCGCGGCAAGGAGTTCAACGAGATCTTCGACCTGACCGCGCTGCGCGTCCTGGTCGAGACGGTCAAGGACTGTTACGGCGCCATCGGCGTGATCCACGCCGTCTGGAAGCCCATCCCCGGGCGCTTCAAGGACTACATCGCGATGCCCAAGTTCAACCTGTACCAGTCGCTGCACACGACCGTGATCGGGCCGGGCGGCAAGCCGCTCGAGATCCAGATCCGCACGTTCGACATGCACCAGACGGCCGAGTTCGGTGTGGCCGCGCACTGGCTCTACAAGGCCAAAGGCGACGGCGACCGTCCCGCCGACAAGCTCGCCTGGCTGCGGCAGATGATGGAGTGGCAGTCCGAGACCGCCGGCGACCCGCGCGAGTTCATGGATACGCTGCGCATCGACCTGTTCGAGGACGAGGTCTTCGTGTTTACCCCCAAGGGCGAGGTGAAGAGCCTGGCGGCCGGCTCGACGCCGATCGACTTCGCCTATTCGGTGCACACCGATGTCGGCGCCCACTGCGTGGGCGCCAAGATCAACGGGCGCATCGTGCCGCTGCACACAAAGCTCAACTCCGGCGACATCATCGAGATCATCACGTCGCGCTCGAGCCGCGGCCCCTCGCGCGACTGGCTGGGCATCGCCACGACCCCCCGGGCGCGCCAGAAGATCCGCCAGCACTTCCGCCGCGAGCAGCGCGAGGATTCCGAGCACTCGGGTCGCGATCTGCTGCAGGAGACCTTGCGCCGTCAGGGCCTGCCCGCCCAGAAGCTGCTCTCGTCCGACGTCTTTTCGGGCGTCGTCAAGGATCTCGGCTACCAGAAGGCCGACGACCTCTACGTCGCGCTGGGCTCCGGACGCATCCCGGTGCGGGCCGTGGTCAACAAGGTCCTGCAGCGCAGCGGTGGCGAGAAAGCCGCGGTCCCCGAGGTCGAGATGCTGCCCACCGAGCCCAACGCAGAGGCGCTGGCCAGCGCCTCGTCGAGTGAGTTCGGCATCGCGGTCGAGGGCATGAGCGACATCGTCGTGCGCATGGCCAAGTGCTGCAAGCCGATCCCCGGCGACGAGATCGTCGGCTATATTTCACTGGGCAAGGGCGTGACGATCCACCGCGCCGAGTGCAAGAACGCCAGGGTCCTGCTGGCCAAGAACCGCGAGCGCTTCACGACCGTCACCTGGGAGGGTCTCGGGGCGCAGGCCTTCCGGGTCGAGCTGCAGATCGAGGCGCTCGACCGCAACCACCTGCTCGAAGACATCGCCCGCACCCTGTCCGATTCGGGCGTGAACATCGTCGGCGCGGCGGTGCAGACGCTGCCCGACGGCATTGTCAGAGACCGCTTCATCCTCGAGATCGGCGACGTCCACCAGGTGGCCAACGTGATCGCCAACCTCAAGGCCATCGGTACCGTCTACGACGCCTATCGCGTGGTCTCCAGCTAAGAAACGGCGGCGCGCCGCCGCGCCCGTCGCGCCGGCTCGACGGCGGACGGCCGCGCCTGATAGCGTAAACGGTTCATCCCGCGCAAGTGAGGAACACCACATGGCCGACCGCTTCGAAGTCTTCATGCTGACCCTCGGGCCCCTCGGTGCGAACTGCTTTATTGTGACCAGCGCCGGCCGGGCGCTGGTCATCGACCCGGGCGACGAGGCCGACGTCGTGGCCGCGGCCTTCGATGAGATCGGGACGGCCCCGCAGGCCATTCTCGTGACCCACGGCCACTTCGACCACATCGGCGCCGTCGACGCCCTCGCCACGCGGTTCGGCCTGCCGGTCTACGTGGGCGCGGCCGACGCCGCCCAGTTGCTCGCGCCCGACAGCGGGCCGCTCGCCGGCTTTGCCATCCAGGCGGTCTCGGTCGACCCCGTACTGCTCGGCGACGAGCAGCGGCTCGATCTGGTCGTGCCCGTCACGGCGATCCCCACGCCGGGGCATTCGGCCGGCTCCCAGACCTTCTTCGTCGAAGGCCATCTGTTCTCGGGCGACCTGCTGTTCCAGGGCAGCGTCGGGCGCACCGACCTGCCCGGCGGGTCGACCGATCAGCTCCTCAACTCGATCGCCGCGCTCGTCCGTCGGTTCCCGCCCGACACCCTCGTGCATTGCGGCCACGGACCCGACACGTCGCTCGGTCGCGAGCTGGCGCTGAATCCGTTTCTGGCGCCGCTGCGCTACGATCCGGAGCACCGCTGGTGAGCGCCGCAAAGGCCCCCAAGGGCACCTACGACCTGCTGCCTGCCGCCGCCGAGCGGCGCGCCGACATCGTCGCCATCGCCGCCGACGTCTTTACCTCGTATGGCTTTCGCCAGATCGTCACGCCCGAGTTCGAAGAGACGGCGCTGTTCGCCAGGGGGGTCGGCGACGCGACCGACATCGTGCGCAAGGAGATGTACTCGTTTCCCGACCGCGGCGGGCGCGAGCTCACATTGCGCCCCGAAGGCACGGCGCCCGTGTGCCGCGCCTATGTCGAACACGGCATGTTCAAGCTCGTCAAGCCGGTGAAGCTCTGGTACTACGCGCCGATGTTCCGCTACGAACGGCCCCAGGCGGGGCGCTATCGCGAGCACTACCAGTTCGGCGCCGAGGCGCTGGGCTCCGACGACCCGCTGGTCGACGCCGAGGTCATCGCCATGCTGGGCCAGATCTACGACGAGCTCGAGATCGGCGACCTCACGCTCGCCGTGAACAGCATGGGCGACCAGCAATGCCGCCCGGCCTACATGGAGCTGCTGCGCGGCTTTCTGACGGCGCACGCCGCAGAGCTGTGCGGCGAGTGCGGCGAGCGCACCGTAACGAACCCGCTGCGCGTTTTCGACTGCAAGGTCGAAAGCTGCCGCGCGGTGCTGAGCGAGGCGCCGCGGCTTGTCGATCACCTCTGCGACCCCTGCCGGCGCCACTTCGACACCGTGCTCGAGCTGCTGCGCCGGGTGGGCCTCGATCCTGTGCTCGACTTCAGGCTGGTGCGCGGCCTCGACTACTACACGCGCACCACGTTCGAATACCAGTCCAACGCGCTCGGGTTCGCGCAGAGCACGATCGGCGGAGGCGGGCGTTACGACGGTCTGGTCGAGCTGATCGGGGGACCGCCCACGCCGGGTTTCGGGTTCGGCAGCGGACTCGAGCGGGTCACGCTGGTGGCCGGACTCGACGAGGCCGAAGACGAGGGACCGCTGGCCTACGTGGTGTCGTTCGCGCCCGATAGCCGCGCCGACGCCTTCGCCCTCGCCCAGCACCTGCGTCGCGACCTGCTGGTCGACGCCGAGTGCGACCTCGTCGGCCGTAGCGCCAAGGCCCAGCTCAAACAGGCCGGGCGCAGCGGCGCCGAGCTCGCCCTGCTCGTAGGGCTCGACGATCTGGTCGACGGCGAGGTGCGTGTGCGCGACCTCGACAGCGGTGACGAAGAGGACGTGGCGCTCGCCGAGCTCGGCGACTGGTTCGACGACTGGCTCGACGACGACGAGCTCGGCGGTCACGGCCACCATCACGGCAACGGCAACGGCAACCCCCTGGGCGGCAACGGCGGGGGAGACAGGTGAGCGACACCGCGCTGCCCGGTGAGCTGCGCAGTGCGCTGCCCGGTGAGCTGAGGATCGGCGATGTGGGGCGCGAGGTGCGGCTCGCCGGCTGGGTGGCCCGCCGCCGCGATCACGGCAGCCTCATCTTCGTCGACCTGCGCGACCGCTCCGGCCTCGTGCAGCTCGTCTTCGACCCCCGGACCGCGCCCGCGGCGCACCATCTGGCCGAGGGGCTGCGCTCTGAATACGTTATCCGGGCCGGCGGCGCGGTGGTCGCTCGCGACCCCGATACGGTCAATCCGGGCCTGCCCACCGGCGAGGTCGAGGTGCGCGTCGCCGAGGTCGAGCTGCTGTCGAGCGCCAGGACGCCGCCGTTCGAGATCGAGTCGGGCGAGGGGCACGATGTCGACGAGATGCTGCGCCTCAAGTACCGCTACCTCGACATCCGTCGGCCGCCCATGCTGGCGCGGCTCGAGCTGCGCCACCGCGCCGCGCGGGCGGCGCGCGACTTTCTCGACGCGCACCGGTTCCTCGAGATCGAGACACCCATGCTGACTCGTTCCTCGCCCGAGGGTGCGCGCGACTTTCTCGTGCCTTCACGCCTGCAGCCGCACAGCTTCTACGCGCTGCCACAGTCGCCGCAGATGTTCAAACAGATCCTCATGGTCGGCGGCGTCGACCGCTACTACCAGCTCGCGCGCTGCTTTCGCGACGAAGACCTGCGCGCCGACCGCCAGCCCGAGCACACTCAGATCGACGTCGAGATGTCGTTCATGACGGCCCCGGAGATCCGCGAGCTCCTCGAAGGCCTGATGGCGGCGATCGTCGAGGGCGTGGGGGAGGGGCCGCTCGAACTGCCGCTGCCCACGCTCACCTACGATGAGGCGATGCTGCGCTACGGTTCCGACAAGCCCGACCTGCGCTACGGCCTGGAGATTGTCGAGCTGTCCCACCTGTTCCGGGTCAGTGAGTTTCAGGTGTTTCGCGCCGCGCTCGAGGGCGGCGGCGTGGTGCGCGCCATCAGGGCGCCGCAGGGCGGCCGCCTGTCGCGCGCCCAGATCGACGGCCTCACCGAACACGCCAAGGCTCACGGCGCCAGGGGCATGGCCTACGTCTTCGTCGAAGACGGCGGCGCGCTGCGCGGGCCGATCGTCAAGTTCCTCTCCGAGCGCGAGCAACACGACCTGGTCGAGTGCACGGGTGCGGCTTCCGGCGATCTGATCGTCTTCGCCGCCGATCAGGCGGCGGCCGCGGCCGGCGTGCTCGGCGCACTGCGTGCGGCGCTTATCGGCCTGCTCGCCCCCCAGCCGTCGCGCCGCTGGTCGCTGCTCTGGGTGATCGAGTTCCCGCTCTTCGAGATCGAGTCCGAAAGCGGCGCGCTGACCTACGGCCATAACCCTTTCAGCCTGCCGACCGCCGAGACACTGGCCTACCTCGACGCGGAGCCGCTGCGCGTGAGAGGCGCCCAGTACGATCTCGTGCTGAACGGCGTCGAGCTCGGCTCGGGCTCTCTGCGCATCCCCGACGCCGCCCTGCAGCGCACGATCCTGCGCACTCTGGGCATGAGCGAGGAGCGCATCGACGAGTCGTTCGGCTGGTTTCTCGAGGCGCTGCAGTACGGCGCCCCGCCTCATGGCGGCATTGGTCTGGGGTTCGACCGCATCGTCATGCTGCTGGCGGGCGAATCGTCTATTCGTGACGTTATCGCCTTTCCCAAGACCGCGTCCGGATCCGATCCGATGACCGGTGCGCCGGCGCCCGTCGCAGTGCGCCAGTTGCAGGAGTTGCGCGTGCGGCCCACCTGAACCCGGCTTCATTACTCAAGCATTTCGCCGGTCTGCCGACTATTTGTGGGACAACAACGTTCCTGCTAGCATGCCGACTGCTCGACCTTGTTCGTGATTCGCGGCGTTATTGAGCCAACACTCACGCGCCGGGAGCCCGGCTCCGGCCGGTCCGTGGACCGCCGGGAGGGCACCCACCTGCACTTGCAGGTTCAATAAAAAAGCGAACACGGCAAGGTGGAGCCTTTGACTTGGAGGCGAAGATGAGTGGCCAGCCCGCGTACCGGTCGTTTCTCGTCAAAGCGGCCCTGATCATCGTCATGGGCGCCGCGATCATGGCGGTCCTGACCGGAGGCATCGTCCTGGCGACCAACGCCCCGACCACCGTTTCGCCGACGACCGTGAGCGGCAACTACAACACCGCCGGCAGCTACGGCATCACGGGCTACCCGACCCTTACGGTCAACGCCCAGGCGCCGAACATCCCCAGCTTCGTCAAGAACCCGCTCGCCGAGAAGCGCGGCGTCATTCTTCTGGTTTACGTCGCGGGCGTCACCGAAGACGACCAGATGCTCGGCTACTTCAACGCCATCAAGACCAAGTACGCGGCCCAGGGCTCGTTCTTCTCGTTCGAGGCGCGCCACGCCTCTGAGCTCGGCGATCTGCTCGCTCAGCTCAAGATCAGCCAGCCGCCGGCCTTCGTCGTCATCTCTCCGGACGGCAGCGTCTACCAGGAATACACCGGCTGGATCAGCGAGCAGGTCATGTCGCAGGTCGTCGCCAACGCCCTCGCCAAGTAAGCAGAGGTCGCAGCCCGGTCTCAAGCACACCCGCCTGCGGCCCGGCGCCGTCCGCCGGCGAGCGCTGCCCACAAGGGCGGCACGGCGACGGCGCTGCGCGCCGCCGCCCCGTTCGATTCCCGCCGTTTCCCTGTTTGACTGACGCGACCGCTGTGGTACGATAATCCCGACCTTTTCTGTTGGTATTTGACCACGACGTCACGGAGGGCCGGGGTGCGCATCTCCTCTCGCTGCGAATACGGTCTGCGAGCGATGATCTATCTCGCCCGGTCCGAGCGCGACGAACCCGTGCCCCTGACCCAGATCGCTCGCCGCGAAGACATGCCCACCGCCTTTCTCGAGCGCATCCTCGCCCGGCTGCGCGAGGGCGGGCTGGTGGCGAGCACGAGGGGCGCCAGCGGCGGCTATCGGCTCTCGCGTCCGGCCGGCGCCATCTCGGTGGGCGACATCGTCACCGCCATCGAAGGGCCTCTTTCGCTCGTCGGCTGCCTGCCCGACGAAGGCGGCTGCGCCAGAGCCGGGAGCTGCGCCTCGCAACGTGTATGGCGCCGTCTCGACGACGCCATCAGCGGAGCGCTGGGCGACATCAGTCTCGAAGAACTCTCTGTGGAGGCGATCACGACATGAGAACCGTGTACTTCGATCACGCGGCGACCACCGCCGTCGACCCGCGCGTCTTCGCCGAGATGGAACCGTACTTCGTCGAGCGCTACGGCAACCCGTCCGAGATCCACAGGCTGGGCCGCGAGGCGCGCGAGGCGGTCGACAAGGGGCGCGCCCAGGTGGCTGCGGCGCTCGGGGCGGCCGACAAGGAGATCGTCTTTACGAGCGGCGGCACCGAGGCCGACAACCTGGCGCTCAGCGGTTTTCTGCAGCGCTTCGAGCCCGGTCATCTGATCGTGAGCGCGATCGAGCACCCGGCCGTGATGGAGACGGCGCGCTACCTCATGCGCCAGGGCTGGGAGGCGACCTTTGCGCCCGTCGACCACGAGGGCACGGTCGACGTCGACGCCTACGCGGCGGCCTTCCGGCCCGACACGCGTCTGGCGTCGGTGATGTTCGCCAACAACGTGGTCGGCACCGTGCAGCCCATCAAGGAGCTGGCCCGCATCGCCCACGAGCACGGCGCGGCCTTTCACACCGACGCCGTGCAGGCCGTAGGGGCGATGCCGATCGACGTCGACGACCTGGGCGTCGATCTGCTCTCGCTGTCGGGTCACAAGCTCTACGGCCCCAAGGGTATCGGGGCCCTGTACATCAGACGGGCCACCAGAGTGGCGCCCATCCTGCACGGCGGCGGCCACGAACGGCGGCTGCGGTCAGGCACCGAGAACGTGCCCGGCATCGTCGGCCTCGGCGCCGCCCTGACTCTCGCCGTCGCGGCGCTGCCCACGGAGGGCCCGCGCCTCGTTGCGCTACGCGACCGCCTGACCGCGGGCCTGCTGGCGTCGATCGAGGACACCGTCAACCTCGGTCATCCGAGCGCACGCCTGCCCGGCAACGTCTGCGTCTCCGTCGCCTACATCGAGGGCGAGTCGATGGTCCTGCAGCTCGACGCCAAGGGCATCGCGGTGTCGAGTGGTTCCGCCTGCGCCTCGGGCTCGCTCGAGCCGTCGCACGTCATTCTCGGCATGGGCTACCGCGCCGAGGAGGCGCACGGCAGCGTGCGTCTCACGCTCGGTCGCGAGAACTCCGACGCCGACGCCGACTACTTTCTCGAGGTCTTTCCGCCCATCGTCGCGCGCCTGCGCGAGATGAGTCCGCTCTACGTGAAGAGGTAAGCGCATGTACACCGATCTTGTGATGGACCACTTCTCGAACCCCCGCAACGTCGGAGAGGTCGAGGACCCCGACGGCGCCGGCCAGATCGGCAACCCGGTCTGCGGCGACGTCATGCGCATGACGATCAAAGTCGACGACGACCGCATCACCGACGTCAAGTTCAAGACCTTCGGCTGCGGCGCGGCGGTGGCGACCTCGAGCATGGTGACCGAGATGGTCATGGGCAAGACGCTCGACGAGGCCGCCGAGATCTCCAACCGGGCCGTCGCCGAGGCGCTCGGCGGGCTGCCCGCCCAGAAGATGCACTGTTCGAACCTCGCCGCCGACGCCCTGCATCTCGCCATCGAGGACTATCTGACCAAGGCCGGTCGCAGCGGCGACGTCGCGAAGGTGCTCGGAAAAAAAGCGTCGTCGTAGGCCTGAGCGGCGGCGTCGACAGCGCCGTGGCCGCCCTCGCCCTGCGCGAGGCCGGCTACGAGGTGCGGGCCGCCACGGTGAAGCTCTGGCCGGGCGACGACCAGCGCAGCTGCTGCTCGCCGGCCGCCGTGGCGCGGGCGCGCGACAGCGCGCACGCCATCGGCGCGCCGCACTTCAGCGTGAACGACGAGCCGCGCTTCGCGGCCGACGTCGTGGCGCCCTTTGTCGCCTCGTACCTCGCCGGCGAGACTCCCAACCCGTGCGTCGAGTGCAACCCGGGCCGCCTGGCGCGCCTTGTCGCGCTGGCCGATCGGCTCGGCGCGGCCTGGGTGGCGACCGGGCATTATGCGAGGCTCGTGCGCTGCGAGGGCGCGCCGCGCATAGCGCGCGGTCGCGATCGCGCCAAGGATCAGTCGTACATGCTGTGGCGCGTGCCGCCCGAGACTCTGGAGCGCCTGATCCTGCCGCTCGGCGAGCTCACCAAGCCCGAGGTCCGCGCCTGGGCGCGGCGCGCGGCGCTGCCGCCGGCCGACCAGCCCGACAGTCAGGAGGTCTGCTTTGCCCCCGGCGACCACCGCCGGTTCCTGGCGGCGCGCGGTGCGCCGTGCGAGGGGGGCGAGATCGTCGATGGGGAGGGCCGCGTGCTCGGTCGCCACGGCGGCTGCTGGCGCTTCACCGTCGGCCAGCGGCGCGGCCTAGGGATCAGCGCCGCGACGCCGCTCTACGTGCTGGCGATCGAGGCCTCGAGCGGTCGCGTGGTGGTCGGGCCGGCCGCGGCACTGGCGGCGACGACCGTGGAGGTCCGCGGCCTGGTCGATCGCGGTCTGGGCGACGGTAGCGACCTCGAGGTGCAACTGCGCTACAAGGCCGAGGCGGTCGGCGTGGCGCGCCTGCGGCGGCTGGCCGGCGATCGCGCCCGCATCGACCTTGCGGAATCGTTCAGTGGGGCGGCGCCGGGACAGTCGGCCGTGTTCTATCGCCACGACGTCGTCGTGGGAGGGGGCATCATCACGCCGAGCACGGCGCGCCGTTCACCGGCCTGAGGCGGGTGTGATAAGGTGACCGCGCAATTGCGAGGCCAAAAAACAGCGGCGATGGAGGCGACGTCGATGACCAACTTACTGCTGATCGCGGCCGTTAGTACGCCCTCGATGGCGCTGCGCTACGCGGCCGCGTTCTTTCTTGTGGTCGTCGGGATCGGGCTGATCTACGCCCTCGTCCACCTGGGCGGCGCTCTGGGCTCCGCCGAGAAGCTCCTGACCGACGTCGACACCGAGGTCGTGCCGCTGCTCCAGCAGGCCACCGAGACGCTCGACGGGGTCAACACCGAGCTCGATAAGGTCGGTGTCGTCATGTCGAGCGTGGTCGACGTCACCGAGAAGGTCGATCAGACGACCCGTATCGTCGAGTCGGCCATCACCGTGCCGGCCAAAAAGGCCGCCGCCTTTGGCGCCGGCGTGTCGCAGGCCGTCTCCAGCTTCTTCAACAGAGGCTCCGACGCCAGCGCGCCGCTCGACAATGACGAGCCGTCGAGCGCCGCCGCCTGGAGCTCACCGGCGGGCTATGCTCCCGGCGCGGCGGCGCCCGAGGCGTCGGGCGCGGCCACGTCGTCCGACCCGGCCACGCCGCCGTCCGCGGGGGCGCCGGCCACCGGGTCAGGCGATGCGCCGGCCGACGCGTCGGCCCCCGAAACGGAAGAGGTGAGCGGCGGGTGAAGTTCTGGGGAACGCTTGTCTTCGGTAGCGCGCTCGCCGGCGCGAGCGTCGCCTACTACGTGCGCGAGCGCAGCCAGGCCACCGGGCAGAGCTATCTGGACGTAGTGCTGCAGCTGCCCAGCGACGCGCGGCGGGGGTACGGCGAGGCGCGCCGCCGGGCTCGGCTGGCCATCGACGATGGGCTGCGGGCCGCACGGGCGCGTGAGCGCCAGGTCGAGCAGCTCCTCGTGGTCGCGGCGCCGCGCGACGACGATCCTGCCGTCTGAGCGAGGTTCGATGTGGGAGACACGATCCGTCTTGAAGTGACGGCGACACCGGCGGCGCTGCCGGTGGTGCGCATGGTGCTCGGTGGCGTGGCGACGCGCGTCGATCTCTCCCTCGACGAGATCGACGACCTGTACGTGGCCGTGGAGGAACTGCTCTGCGCGGCGAGCGACGCCGGCGAAGACCCCCGTTACGAGTTGCTCATCGGGGTCGTGCCGGATGGTGTCACTGTGAACGCTGGACCGTTCCGTTCACCGGGGCTGAGGGCGCGGCTCACCGGTGGAGTGAGTGCCGGCGAGCTCGACCTGAAGACGGTCATGCGCGGGGTCGTCGAGCTGGTCGAGGTGTGCGCGGCGCCCGACGATTGCTACTGCGTCGTTTTCGCCAAGCGCCGCGGCGGCGTCTGAGGCCGCCATGTCCGACGCCCACACTCTGGAACCACCCGACCACCGGCTCGTTGCCGGCGAGTCCGACGAGCCCGACACACGGCAGAGCTCGAGCGAGCCCGTCGCCGATGACGACGAAGGCGAGGGCGGCGAGGGGCGCGGGGGCGACGGGCCTGAGGGCGACGAAGGGCGCGAGGGCGACGACGACGACGAGATCGTCGGGCGCGTCGTGCCGCCGACCGCGCGGGGCAAGGACGAGTCCGAAAAGCTCGACCAGTTCCTGCTGCGCCGGTACCACCTGCACGGCGACCGCCGGGCGCGCGACCAGCTGATCACCATGTACCTGCCGCTGGTGCGCTCCCTCGCCCGACGCTACTCGTCGCGCGGCGAGCACTTCGACGACCTCGTCCAGGTCGGCTCGATCGGCCTCATCAAGGCGATCGACCGGTTCGACCTCACGCGCGGCGTCGAGCTCACGACCTACGCCACGCCCAACATCATCGGCGAGATCAAGCGTTACTTTCGCGATAAGGGCTGGTCGGTGCGCGTGCCGCGCGGCCTACAGGAGCTCAACATCCGCCTGAACAAGGTGATCGACGAGCTCGTCCCCAAGCTGCAGCGCTCGCCCACCATCAACGAGATCGCCGAGGCGGCGGGGGCGACCCCCGAAGAGGTGCTCGAGGCGCTCGAGACCAGCCAGGCCTACAACTCGGTCTCGCTGCAGGCGGCGCCCAGTGGCGAGTCAGGCGACGACGAGACCGGCCTGATCGACTACATGGGCACCGAAGAAGAGGCCTACGACACGATGGAGGACCGTACCATGCTCGCCCCGGGCTTCGCCAAGCTCGACGCCCGCGAGCGCTACATCCTTCATCTGCGCTTCTTCGAGGGCCTCACACAGTCGCAGATCGCCGCCCGTGTCGGCATCTCGCAGATGCACGTGTCACGGCTCATCCGCCGGGCGCTCGAGAAGCTGCGCGCCAACATCGGCGAGGGCGCGCTGTAAAGCTCCGGCTCTGTCCACCCGGAGAGACCGCTTCGTGAGGTGCACATGACCCAGAGACACAACGGTCCGCCGCTGTCGTCGGCGGCGATCCGCCGGGCGTTCGGCGAGTTCTTCGCGGCGCGCGGCCACCTGGCGCCGGCGCCGGCCTCGCTGGTCCCGGCCGGCGATCCGAGCGTGCTGTTCACGACCGCCGGCATGCAGCAGTTCAAGCCGTACTATCTCGGCGTCGACACGCCGCCGGCGCGGCGGCTGACCACCTGTCAGCGCTGTTTTCGCACGTCCGACGTCGAGAACGTCGGGCGCACCGCGCGCCACCTGACCTTCTTCGAGATGCTCGGCAACTTCTCGATCGGCGACTACTTCAAGCGTGAGGCGATCGCCTGGGCGCTCGAGTTCTCAGACGAGATGGCGATCGACCGGGCGAGGGTCAAGGTCAGTGTGTTCGGCGGCGACGACCAGGTGCCCGCCGACGACGAGGCGATCGCGATCTGGAAGTCCCACGGTTTCGCCGACGACGACATCGTCCATCTCGGGCGCGGCGAGAACTTCTGGGGTCCGGCCGGACCGACCGGTCCCTGTGGGCCGTGCACCGAGCTGTACTTCGACATGGGTGAGCAGCTCGGCTGCGGGCGACCCGAGTGCGCCCCCGGCTGCGAGTGCGACCGCTGGATGGAGTACTGGAACCTCGTCTTCGTGCAGTACGAGATGGACGCGGATGGCGGCCTCTCGCCGCTGGCCGCGCAGAGCATCGACACGGGCATGGGGCTCGAGCGGGTCACCGCCGTCCATCAGGGCGTCGTCACGGTCTACGAGACCGACGCCTTTCGGCCGCTGATCGAGCTCGCAGAGCGGCTTTCGGGCGCGACCTACGGGTCCGCGGAGGTCGTGACGCGGGCACTGCGCACTATCGCCGAGCACTCCCGAGGCATCGCCTTTCTGATCATGGACGGCGTCCTGCCCGGCAATGAGGGCCGCGACTACGTACTGCGGCGCATCATCCGGCGGGCCGTCCAGCAGGGCGTGGCCATAGGGCTCGACGAGCCGTTTCTGGCGCGCCTGTGCGAGCGGGTCGTCGACCTCATGGGCGAGGCCTATCCGGCGCTCTTGACCAGCCGCGAGGCGATCGTCGAGGTCGTGACCCAAGAGGAGGCGCGCTTCACGCACACCCTTTCCCAGGGGATGGGCATCCTCGACGAGGCTTTGCGCCGCGCCCGCAATTCCGGCGCCGAGCTGCCGCCCGAGGTCGCCTTCGAGCTCCACGACACCTACGGCTTTCCGTTCGACCTGACCCGCGAGATCGTCCAGGACGCGGACATGAGCGTCGACGAGGCGGGCTTCGAACGGCTCATGGCCGAGCAGCGCGAGCGCGCCCGCAGCGCCCAGCGGGCCGGCGAGAGCGGTCCGGGCGAGCTCGAGGCCTTCCAGCGTGACACCGCGGCTCTCGAGACGACCTTCGTCGGGTACGAGCGCCTCGAGGCCTACACCGTGGTGCGCGCCGCTCGCGTGCTCGCCGATGGCCGGGTGGCGCTCAAGCTCGAGGAGTCGCCGTTCTACGCCGAGGGCGGCGGCCAGGTCGCCGATACCGGCTGGATCCACACCGACTCCGGTAAGCTCGACGTGCTCGACGTGGCGCGCTTCGAAAGCGACCAGGTCATCGTCGGCCGCCTGACCGAGGGCAGCGTCGTCGAGGGTGAGCGCGCCAAGGCCATGGTCAACGCCGTGCGGCGCCACCAGACGGCCTGCAACCACACCGCCACGCACCTTCTGCACAACGCGCTGCGCATCGTGCTCGGCGACGACGTGCGGCAGGCCGGCTCCCTCGTGAGCCCCGACAAGCTGCGCTTCGACTACAAGACGCGGCGCTCGCCCACCCTCGCCGAGCTGCGCCAGATCGAGGATCTGGTGAACCGGCGCATCGTCGAGAACCACCCGGTGAGGCCCTTCGTCACCACGCGCGAGTACGCCGCCGAGATCGGCGCTCTGGCGTTCTTCGAGGAGAAGTACGGCGAGTTCGTGCGCGTGCTCGAGATCGACGAGTTCAGCCGCGAGCTGTGTGGCGGCACGCACGTATCGTCTACCTCGCAGATCGGGCTCTGCAAGATCACCGCCAGCACCTCGGTCGGCGCCAATACGCGGCGCCTCGAGGCGATCACCTCGGCGGCCGCAATAGAGCACTACCGTGGCCTCGAGGCCCGCGAGGCCGCCCTTGCCGCGGAGCTCGGCGTGCCGGCGGACCGCCTCGCCGGTACAGTCCGCCGCCGTCTCGCCGAGATCGACGAGCTCAGGCAGGCGGCCGGCGCGGCCGCCAGCGGTGAGCGCCACGGGCGCGTCGACGAGCTCCTGGCCGGGGCGCTGGCGGTGAGCGGCGCGACCCTCGTCGCCGGACAGGTCGACGCCCAGAAGCCCGACGAGCTGCTCGCGCTGGCCGACGAGATCCGCGCGACGCGCCCCGACGCGGCGGTCATCCTGCTGGCTGCCATCGACGGCCGCGTCGCCGTGGTGGTCGCCGCCAGCGACGCCCTCGTGGGCCGCGGGCTGCGCGCCGGCGAGGTCCTCTCCGCCATGATGCCGGCCGTCGACGGCCGCGGCGGCGGCAAGCCCACGCTCGCTCGCGGCGGCGGCACGAACCTGGGTGGCATGGCCGCCGCGCTCCAGGCCGGCCTCGTTAGGGCCCGGGAGCTCCTCGGGGACTGACGTGCGGCTCCTGGCGCTCGACTATGGCGTCGCGCGCACCGGTGTCGCTGTCTGCGACGAGACCGGCACCATCGCCCGGCCGCTGACGGTCGTGGCGCGGGCGGGCACGCCGGCCGGCTTGGGGGCCGTCAGGGAGCTCGTGGCGGCCGAGGGCGTGTCGCAGGTCGTGGTCGGCCTGCCCGTGTCGCTCGACGGCAGCGAGCATGGCCAGGCGCGCGCCGTGCGCTCGTTCGTGGCGCGCCTGCGCCGCGAGATCGACGTGCCGGTCGTCCTGTACGACGAGCGCTTCACGACGGCGATCGCGCGCCAGCGGGGGGGGACCGGACCGCTCGACGCCCGCGCGGCGGCTCAGATCCTCGAGGACTACCTGAGCTCGCGGTGAGCCTCGCCGTGTCGCCGCCGAGGCGCTCGGTCCGCCCGGGCGCGGGGAGCTGCGCACGGTCTCGGACGGCGGTCGGGGGCAGGATGTGGGGCCTCGGTGTGCAAGCTTGCAGTGGCGGCCGCCGACTCCTCGCCGACGGTCTCATACCACCTTGGGGGCGACAGACGTGACGACCATCGCAGGCAGCACAGTCCTGACCGGCATCATCGGCTTGCCGGTGACACACTCGCTCTCGCCGGCCATGCACAACGCCGCCTTCGCGGCGCTCGGGCTGGACATGGCCTATGTGCCGCTGCCGGTCGCCCCGGGGGACGTCGAGGCGGCGGTGATGGGGCTGCGGGCCCTCGGGTTTCGGGGCGCCAACGTCACCATGCCCTACAAGGCCGCGGTGCTTGCGTTTCTCGACGACGTTGCCGACGACGCCCGCCGCATCGAGGCCGTGAACACGATCGTCGTCGACGACGTCCTGCGCGGCTACAACACCGACATCGACGGTTTCGTGGCGGCGCTGCGCGACGTCGTCCCAGAACCTCTGGACGGCGCCCGCGGCCTTGTGCTCGGGGCCGGTGGCGCCGCCCGCGCGGCCGTGCTCGGCCTGCTGCGCCTGGGAGTGCGGCGCTGCCTGATCGTCAATCGCTCAGTGGCGCACGCCGAGGAGCTTGTGCGCCTGCTTCAGCCGTGCGACGAGGGCGCGCGCTTCGAGGTCGTCGCCCTCGACGAGCTCGCCGCCGCCGCGGTCCGCGGGGCGGACATCGTGGTCAACACCACCCCCCTCGGCATGGGCGAGCGGCTTAAAGTGCCCGGCGTTTTGGTCGATAACATCCGACGTGACCACATCGTGTACGACGTGGTCTACGGACGGCGGCCGACAATGCCTCTCGAACGTGCCCGGGCAATGGGAGCGCGGGCGATCGACGGTCTGGGCATGCTCGCCTGGCAGGCCGCGCTCTCGTTCGAACTCTGGACGGGGCGAGCGGCGCCACTGGAAGTGATGCGGAGTGCCGCGCGACAATGAACGTCGGGTCGCGGACCGGGCAACGGTCCGCGACGGTAGACCCCCCGAGGTCGAGATCGTCTCCCGCGACGATGTCGATCCGGATGCCACGGACGGCTGGGGTGATCGCGCACCGACTGACGACCAGGAGGCGGACGGCTTCGTGAGCACAGGCCACGACGAGATCTTCGACTCCGGCGGCGTCTTCGATGCCCTGGTCGACCTCGATGAGGACGACGTCCTGGCTACGGTCAAACCCATCGAGATCCCCGGCGTGGCCGACCTTGTCGCGGCCGCCGGCGACGAAGTCGACGACAACGCGGACGGCCTCCACCCGGCCGGCGTCGATGCCGTCCTCGAGCGCTTGCAGGCGGCCGACGCGGCCGCCGCCGCAGGCGCTCCGGCGCCCCTGCGGGCGAGCAAGAAGCGCCTCGGCGAGATCCTGGTCGACATGGAGCTCGTCACCGAGGAGCAGATCGAAAGCTGCCTGGCACGCCAGAAGGAGACCCTCAAACGCCTCGGCCAGCTGCTGCTCGAAGACAAGGTCATCTCGGAGCTCGACCTGACCAAGGCGCTGGCCACCAAGTTCGGCATCGAGTACCTCGACCTCACGCGCGTCCAGCTCGACATGTCCGCCGCCGGTCTGCTTTCGGAAAGGCTCTGCCGGCGCTACGGCGCCATTCCGGTGCGGTTCCTCGACGACACCACCCTGCAGGTCGCCATGATCGACCCCGCCAACGTCCTGGTGGCCGACGATCTGCGGATCATGACCGGCTACACGATCGTGCCGGCCATCGCCAGCGAAGAAGACGTCTACGGGGCGATCGGCAAGCTGAACCGCCTCGACGATCACGTCACCGAGAACGCCGAGGCGGCCGGGCTGGGCGACGAGGAGATCACCGACATCCGCGAGATGACGGAGGAGCCGCCGATCATCAAGCTCGTCAACTCGGTGATCGCGCAGTCTGTCGACGACGCCGCGAGCGACATCCATTTCGAGCCTCAGGCCAAGGAGCTGGTCGTGCGCTTCCGCCTCGACGGCGTCCTGCACGAGGTCATGTCGGTGCCGCGGCGCATGCAGAACGGCGTCATCAGCCGCCTCAAGGTCATGGCCGATCTCGACATCGCCGAGCGCCGCGTCCCGCAGGATGGGCGCATAGGCCTCGTGGTCGGCGGCAAGCCTATCGACATGCGCGTCGCTACGCTGCCGACCGTCTACGGCGAGAAGATCGTCATGCGCCTGCTCGACAAGAGCAACGTCATGCTCGACCTGTCCCAGCTCGGCTTCTCGGCAAAGGCGCTCAAACGCTACCGGCGCTCGTTTACGAGACCATACGGCGCCATCTTCGTCACCGGGCCGACCGGGTCGGGCAAGTCGACCACGCTGTATGCCACGCTGAACATCATCAACTCACCCGAGAAGAACGTGATCACCGTCGAAGACCCGGTCGAGTATCGTCTGCCGGGCATCAACCAGGTACAGGTCAATGTGAAGGCGGGCATGACGTTCCCGGCGGCGCTGCGCTCGATCCTGCGCTGCGACCCCGACATCGTCATGGTCGGCGAGGTCCGCGACCACGATACCGCCGCCATCGCCATCGAGTCGGCCCTGACCGGCCATCTGGTGCTCACCACGCTCCACACCAACGACGCGCCCGGCGCCCTGTCTCGCCTCACCGAGATGGGCATCGAACCCTTCCTCACCTCGTCGGCCGTGGACTGCGTTCTTGCCCAGCGCCTGGCGCGTCGTCTCTGCCACGAGTGCAAGGAACCCTACGAACCATCTGAGGAGATGCTCAAGAAAAACGACTTTCCACCCGAGGTCTTCGAGATGGGAAAGGTGACGCTGTACCGGCCGAAGGGCTGCTCGCGCTGCAACAACACGGGTTACAAGGGGCGACTGGGCCTCTATGAGGTCATGGTCATGAGCGAAGCCATACGCAGATTGACCGTCGAGCGCAAGAGCGCCGACGAGATCGGCCGGGTAGCGCAGGCCGAGGGCATGAGGAGCCTGCGTGAGGACGGCATCGATAAGGTGCTCCTGGGTCATACGTCGATCGAAGAGATCGTCCGGGTCATCATCTGACAACTTGCCTGCAAGGGGACGAAAACAATGGATCTTGTCGACATTCTGCTTGAGGTCCTGGAGCGCGAAGCCAGCGACTTGCACCTGACGGTCGGCGCACCGCCGATCGTGCGCGTCAACGGCGTTCTGGAGCGACTCGACTACCCGCGCCTGGGCGCCAACGACACTCGCGAGCTCATCTACAGCATCCTGTCCCAGGACCAGCGGCAGCGGCTCGAGAACGAGTGGGAGATGGACTTTTCGTACTCGGTGCCCGGCCGCGCCCGGTTTCGCGTCAACGCCTATTTCCAGCGCAACAGCCTGGGGGCGGCCTTCCGCCTCATCCCCGTCCAGATCAGAAAGCTCGAGGATCTCGGCCTTCCCCAGGCGCTGCGCGCCTTCACCACCAAGCCGCGCGGCTTCGTGGTGGTGACCGGACCGACCGGCTGCGGCAAGTCGACGACGCTGGCGTCGATGATCGACGAGATCAACGAGGTCCGCGAAGAGCACATCATGACGATCGAGGACCCCATCGAGTTCCTCCACCATCACAAGAAGTGCATGATCAACCAGCGCGAGGTCGGCGCCGACACGAAATCGTTCAACCGCGCCCTGAAGTCGGTGCTGCGCCAGGACCCCGACGTGATCCTGGTCGGCGAGATGCGCGACATCGAGACCATGGCGACCGCCCTCACCGCGGCCGAGACCGGCCATCTCGTCTTTGCCACCCTGCACACCCAGGACGCGCCGCAGACCATCGACCGCATCATCGACGTCTTCCCGCCACACCAGCAGGAGCAGATCCGTGTGCAGCTGTCGACGACCCTCGTGGGGGTGTGCACGCAGCAGCTTCTGCCGACGCGCGACGGCCGCGGCCGGGTCGTCGCCTGCGAGCTGCTCGTCCCGACGCCGGCCGTGCGCAACCTCATCCGCGAAGGCAAGACGCACCAGATCTACTCCGTGATGCAGACCGGCCAGCAGTACGGCATGGTGACAATGGACTCCACGCTGGCCGATCTCGTGCGGCGCGGCGTCATCTCGCTCGAGCTCGCCCAGAGGCGTTCGAGCGCTCCCGACCAGCTCAATCGTCTGCTCGGCCCCCAGGGTCAGGCGGCCAGAGCCGGCTAAAGGTTTGGCGGAGCATGACGAGAACAATCTCGACAAGGGTCGAAGGCAGCCGGGGCGATCGCGGCCCCAGTGCCGGCGCCGCCGAGAAGTGACGGAGGACTCATGGCCACGTTCACCTACAAGGCTCTCGATGCCCGGGGCATGACCGCCGCGGGCCAGATCGACGCCGACAACAAGTCGGCCGTTGCGGCCAGCCTGCGCAACAAGGGACTCACCGTCGTCGACATCGACGAGGTCAAGACCAGCCTCGCCAAGGTCGACATCTTCGCCGGGCTGCAACGCGTCAAGGCCAAAGACCTCACCATCTTCTCGCGTCAGTTCGCGACCATGATCAACTCTGGTCTGGCGATGCTGAGGGCGCTGTCGGTGCTCGAGGAGCAGACTGAGAACCCCAAGCTCGCCGCGGTGCTGACCCAGGTGCGGGCCGACGTCGAGGCCGGCATCTCGCTGTCCGACGCGCTCGAGAAGCACCCCAGGGTATTCTCGCCCCTGTATGTCAACATGGTGCGCGCCGGTGAGATCGGCGGTATCCTCGACGAGGTCCTCAACCGCCTCGCCACCCAGCTCGAAAAGGACGACCAGATCAGACGGGCGGTCAAGTCGGCGATGACCTATCCGACGATGATCGCCGGCTTCGCTCTCATCGTGATGACCGGCATGGTGCTCTTTCTGATCCCGGTGTTCGCCGGCATGTACCAGGAGCTGGGCAACGCCAAGCTGCCGCTGCTCACGAGGATGATGGTGACCGTCTCCGACACCATGCGCAGCTGGAAAGGCGCGGTCGTGGTCGTGGTGATCATCGCCCTGGTGGTGCTCATCGGCAAGCTCAAGCGCACCGAGAAGGGCACCGAGGTCTGGGACCGCTTCAAGCTGCACGTGCCTATGGGCATCGGCGAAGTCATTCGCAAGATCGCCGTGGCGCGCTTCTCGCGCACGCTGGGCACCCTGGTGTCGAGCGGCGTGCCCATCCTGCAGGCCATCGAGATCACCGGCAAGTCGGCCGGCAACGTCGTCATCGAGCACGCCATGCAGGCGGTGCAGGTGAGCGTCAAAGAAGGCCAGACCATCTCGGAGCCGCTCAAGCACGTCTCGGTGTTTCCCGACATGGTCGTGCAGATGATCTCCGTGGGCGAAGAGACGGGGGCTCTCGACGCCATGTTGCAGAAGGTCGCCGACTTCTACGAAGACGAGGTCAGCGCCGCGGTCAAGTCGCTGACGTCGATCATCGAGCCGATCATGATGATCGGGGTCGGTGCGATCGTCGGCGTTGTGGTCATCGGCATGTATCTGCCGATCTTCGACATGATGAACGTCATCAAGCAGTAGCGGCGCCCCCGGGGCTTCGTTGAACAACGAGCAACTGGTAGCCGACTACGCGGCCTCCCGCTCAGCAGCCAGTCTCGACCAGATCGTGCGCGACAATCAGCGCTTGCTGCACCACGTCCTCAAGCGCTTCGCGACCGCCGACGAGCCGTACGAAGACCTTCTTCAGGTCGCCAACCTCGGACTGATCAAGGCGGTCCAGCGCTTCGACCCGGGCAAGGGGGTGCGCTTCTCGACCTACGCCGTGCCGGTGATCGAAGGCGAGGTCCGCCACCACCTGCGCGACTCGCTGCTGCTACGCCAGCCACGCTGGGTCAAGAGGGTCTATCATCAGATCGAGGACGCCGTCGGCAGCCTCACTCGCAAGCTCGGCCGGCCGCCGCAACTGAGCGAGATCTCGGCCGAGGTGAACATCAGCGAGGCCGGCATCCTCGAAGTGCTCAACGTCTATGCACGCATCGACCTTCAGGGCCTGCCCGACAGCTACGCCGACAGCGGCCCGGTGGCCGACCCCGGTGAGGTGCACTCGCTGCATCTCACCTCGTTCTCGCTGCCCATCGAGGACCGCATCGCGCTCTACGACGCCCTCGACCTTCTTACGGCCTTTCAGCGCAAGCTGATCTATCTGCTGTTTTTTCGCGAATTCACGCAGCACGAGGTCGCCGCCGCTCTGGGGCTGACCCAGAAGAAGGTGTCGCGCGAGTCGATCAAGGCCCTGGCGCGCCTCAAGCAGGTCATGACGCGACGCGTCTTTTAGATCGCGCGGGTAGCCGGGCGCCCGCCGCTCAGGTCAGGCGCTGTCGCTCACGCCGGGGCGGGTCAGCAGTGCTGGCCGGTGCGGGTCTTGCCCGGCTCGCGCCTGCAGTCACGAAACGTCCTCCTCAAGAAAACCGCGGCGCCGACCGATACTTTCCGCGAATCGGCGGCCAGGCCAAAAGAAAAGTGTCTAGAGCCTTGGCGGTTGGGCAACCTGAATGTGAAGGCGAGAAGAGCAAACCGCCCGTGAGGGCGGGGCGCAAAGCCACAGGACTCCTTTCAGAGAGTCGGCTGGGTTGCCGCCGCAGCGAGACGTTGACGCTGTTGGGCCTGTGGTCCGCCGAGAGGCGACACGGGCCCTTTTTCGTGGTCGCCGCAAGAGCAAGGTTTGTAAGGTCAAGAGAGACGATTGCGAAGGAGGTGAGAATTCACATGAAGCGCATCAGCAAAGGTCAGCACGGTTTTACGCTC